>JACDBQ010000753.1 GCA_013694845.1 Acidobacteriota bacterium | reverse complement strand
GGCCATCGCTACCCAGTCACGCGATCGCGTCGGAGGGGTCGAAACCTACCTCGAGGCGGTCCTGCCACCGCTCGCTCGGCGGCACGCGGTCGCGTTCTGCAGCGCCAGTGACGTCATCACGGAGCGGGGCGCGATCGCTCTCCCACCCGGAGTGCCGGCGTTGACAATCGACCGATCGGCGCGCGATCCGCTCCATCAGCTTCGCGCATGGCGGCCGGACCTGCTGTTCGCACATGGCCTCGACGACCCGGCGCTCGAAATCGAGCTGCTCGCGCTCGCCCCCGCGGTCGTCGTCCAGCACACCTACCACGGCACGTGCATCTCGAGCTCGAAGACGATGACATGGCCGGAGGTGAAGGGGTGCGAGCGGGCTTTCGGGGCTGCGTGCCTCGCTCTGTATTTTCCGCGGCGCTGCGGCGGGTCGAACCCGATCACGATGGCGCGTCTCTACCGCTCTCAAACGCTCCGGCTGGCCGGATTGAAGCGAGCGGCTGCCGTGGTCACGCTCTCGGCTCATATGAAAACCGAGATGCTTCGTAACGGCGTGCGACGCGATCGCCTGCACGTGATACCGCCGTTCGTTTCGCGCCACGAAGAGGCTGGCAGAGCGGACCGTACTGACGGGCCGGGCACACTGCTCTACCTCGGGCGTCTCGAGCGACTCAAAGGTGTGGATCGCCTGTTCGATGCGCTCCGGCTCGTTGCCGCTCGTGCCGGACGGCCGGTCCACCTGATCGTGGCCGGTGACGGCAGCGAGCGTCTCTCTCTCCAGGCTCACGCGAGAAGCATTCGCGAATCTGATCCGCGCATAGTCATCGACTTCGTCGGCTGGCAGGACGAGGCTGGACGCACGAAGCTGCTGGCCGGGACGGACGCACTCGTGGTGCCGAGTCTGTGGCCGGAACCGTTCGGGCTCGTCGGTCTCGAGGCCGCTGCCGCGGGTGTGCCGTCGATCGCGTTCGCCACCGGCGGCATCCCGGAATGGCTGCGGGACGGCGAGAACGGTTGTCTCGCGCCTTCGGCGGGCGGTCGGCCCGACCTGCTCGCCGCCGCCATCGTCCGTTGCATCGGCGTGCCCGAGACCCTGGCGCGCCTTCGCACCGGGGCTTTCCGTGGCGCGGCCGCATGGACGATGCAGCGGCACCTGGCCCGGCTCGAGCACGTGTTCGATCTTGCACGCGGCGAGGCAAAACCGGTGCGGGTGGAAAACGCGATGACCGCGAGCCGTGCATCGTGACACCTCGTGTGTGTTTCGTCGTGGACAGCGGAACGGACGTCCGACTCGCCGAATCACTCGCGGAACGGACCACGCTCCGGATCCTCGCCAGGCGGCTGCCAGCCGGTCGTGAGATCAGCCAGGCGGCGCGCCAGCCGCTGCTGGTCGAAGTCGGACCCGCGGGTCATTTCGCGTTCGGCATGTTCGTGATCAGGCGGTTGCTGGCGCTCCGAGCCGAGATCGATATCGTCGTCGTCCAGGGCTACGGACCGACTGCCGCGTGTGCAAACCTCGCGGGCCGGCTCACCGGACGTGCGGTTCTGATGCTGGTGTGCAGTCCGGTCGAGGCGTATTACCGGTGCCGCAAATCCGCGACGACCGGACGGCCGTTCCGCCCGATCGAGTACTGGGTGATCCGGTTGTTCAGCGCCGTGAACGCGCGCCTCGGGCACGGATACGTCGTGCTCAGCCCGTACCTCGCCTCGGTGGTCCGCGCTCATGGCGCCAGGAAGCCGGTGGACGTCATTCCCGTCTACGGCGTGGATGGCCGGATATTCCGTCCGGCATCCGAGCCCAAGGCCGCCATCAGGGCACGGCTCGGGCTGCCCGCGGCCGTGCCGATCGTGTTCTTCAGCAGCAGGGTCGCGCCCGAGAAGGACGCTGAGACGGTGCTTCGCGCCGTGCGCATCCTCGCTGACCGGGGCCGGCCGGTTCACCTGCTCCACCTCAGTGGCGGCCACCGCGAATTGATGGAGCTCGCGAGCCGCCTCGGCGTCGAGCAGCATGTGATTGCCGGTGATGCCGTCGTCCCGTTTGCCCCCCTCGCGGATTATTACCGGGCATCCGACGTGTGCGTCCAGTCGAGCCGGGAAGAGGGGCTCGGTTTCTCGCCACTGGAAGCCCTGGCCTGCGGCATACCGGTCATAGCGACGGCGGTTGGCGGGCTGAAGGACACGATTCGCGATCTCGAGACGGGCTGGCAGGTCCCCGTCGGCGACGCCGAGGCGCTCGCGCGCTCTGTCGTCACCGTCCTTGATGATCCCGCCGAAGCCGCCCGGCGCACGTCGGCCGGCGCCGAGCTGGTTAGCAGGTCGTACGAGCGTCGCGTGGTATTCGATGCTTTCGTCGAACGGTTGTCCCTCGCGGCGAAGCGGCAGCAGGCGATCGCGTGCAGTTGATGGCTGCGCTGCGGGTCGCCGTAGTGGCGGACCTGCTGGAGGAGCGATGGCCCAGCATGGACCTGATGGCCGAGATGCTGATGGCACACGCTGGAACCAATGGGTCTGTCGTCAGCGCGAACCTGCTTCGGCCCACATTCCGAACGAGGACGCCCGGGCTCCTGCGCGGAGGTGCGGCTGGGACGCCGCCGACCTTCGAGCGGATCGCTCAACGCTTCTGGAGTTATCCCCGGTGGATCCGCCAGCAGCCTTCCGCGGACGTCTACCACATCGTCGACCACAGCTACGCGCATCTGTCGCACGATCTGCCGGCGGAACGGGTCGTGGTGACCTGCCATGACACGGACGCCTTCCGCACCTTGATCTCTCCGGCGGAGCGGGAATCAACCTTGCCGCACTGGCTCGTCAGGCGGGTGCTGAGTGGTCTGCGCGCGGCGGGCGCAGTCGTCTGCGTCAGCGAAGTGACGCGGCGCGAGCTGGTCGGACGCGATCTGGTACGGATGGATCGTACACGCGTCGTGCCCATCGGCGTGCACCCCGCGTGTTCACCTGCAACGGATCACACCGCGGACCGGTCGGCCGCCACGCTCACCGGCGATACCGGCGCGACGGACCTGCTTCACGTCGGCAGCACGATCCCTCGCAAGCGGATCGACGTTCTTCTCGAGACCGTTGCCAGGCTGGCGCACACGCGGCCCGATGTCCGCTTGTGGCGAGTCGGGGGTGCGTTTACATCCGCACAGGCGACACTCGCGCGTGACCTTGGCATCGAGCATCGGATCACCGTGATGCCGTTCGTGAGCCGGCCGGTCCTCGCGGCTCTGTACAGGCGGGCCGCGCTGGTGCTCCTCCCATCCGATCGTGAGGGCTTTGGTCTGCCGGTGATCGAGGCCATGGCGTGTGGGACGCCGATCGTGTGTTCGGATCTGCCGGTGCTCCGCGAGGTCGGCGGGACGGCCGCCGCTTACTGCGCCCCGGGCGACCCGACCGCGTGGGCGCACCGGGTCGCGACCCTGCTCGACGAGCGTGATTCGCGCGCTGATGCGTGGGCTGCGCGCCGCTCGGCAGGCGTCGCGCACTCCGCCGCATTCTCGTGGAAGCACTACGCATCGGCGATGGAGAGCGTCTACCAGGAGATTGCCGGGGTGGCTGTGCGATGAGCGCCTCCAGGCGAGTCGCCGTCCTTCACGTCGGCAAGTACTATCCCCCGGCGCCCGGCGGCATGGAACGGGTCGTCCAGCTGCTGTGCGAAGGGGAGCAGGCCACGACCGACAGCCGTGTCCTGGTCGCGAACACCGGACCGAAGACGACGCGTGAGCTCTGGCAGGGGGTCGAGGTCACCCGCGTAGCGAGCCTGGGTGCCATCGGTTCGGTGGGCATCTGCCCCGGTTTCCCGCTCGCGCTCTGGCGCGCCGAGCGCGACGTGACCGTCATTCACGAGCCCAACCCGCTGGCGCTCATATCGCACTGGGCGAGCGTCCAGCGCGGTCCGTTGGTCGTGTGGTTCCACAGCGAAGTGATCCGGCCGCGCTGGAAGTACCGCCTGTTGTATCGTCCATTCCTTCGCCGTGTGCTTCGCCGCGCCAGCCGCATCGTGGTTTCGTCGCCCAACCTGGCGGAGCACGCGGAAGAGTTACGCGACTTTCGCGACAAGTGCGTGGTCATCCCGTTCGGCATCGATGCCGCGCGGCTGGAGCGCACGCCCGAGGTCGACGCGCTGGTGGCGGACATCGGCGGTCGACACCAGGGCCCGAAGGTCCTCTTCGTCGGGAGGCTGGTGGCTTACAAGGGAGTTGATGTGCTGCTGCGCGCAATGCGTGACGTGCAGGCGACCGCATTGATCATAGGCGATGGGCCGCTCCGCGCCTCGCTCGAAGATCAGGCGAGGCGGTGCGGCGTCGAATCGCGGGTGAAGTTCCTCGGGCATCTCCGCGACGCAGAGGTCGTGGCCCACCTTCACGCGTGCGACGTGTTCGTGCTGCCGTCGGTCACCCGCGCCGAAACCTTCGGCGTCGTGCAGCTCGAGGCGATGGCGTGCGGCACACCGGTGGTCAGCACCAACCTCCCGACCGGGGTCCCCTGGGTAAATCGCGATGGTGAAACCGGGCTGGTGGTCGAGCCCGGCGATGCTGCCGGACTCGCAGCGGCGCTGAACCTCCTGACCTCGGATGCAGTCATGCGCGAGCGTATGGGCCAGGCCGGTCGCCGGCGCGTGGCCGCGCAGTTCACGGCCGCACGGATGACCTCGGAGTCCACGACGCTCTATCGCCAGGTGCTCATCGACGGGCCAGCCGTCGCCGCACCGCCGGTCGACGCGCCCGCGGTCCAGCGAAGTGAATGAAGGTATGATGGCCACTCTTCATGCTTGATGGCGACAGCTCCACCCACGTCCACGACGTCGTCGTCGTGGGCGGCGGGCCGGCCGGTTTCTACTCTGCGTTGCTGCTTGCGCGCAGAGGATTCGACGTCGCACTTTTCGAAGAGCATGAAGCGCCGGGGGAGCCGGTGCACTGCACCGGGGTGCTCGCGGCGGACGCGTTCAACGAGCTCGAGATCCCGCGCGAGGCGATTCTCAACACGCTGTCACACGTACGGTTTTTCGCGCCGTCGGGAGAGGTCGTCAGGCACACCACCCCGGAAGTCGAAGCCCTGGTCATCGATCGGCGTCTGTTCGACTGGAGTCTTCACCTGCAGGCCGACGCCAGCGGGGTCAGCATCTTCGCCGGTCAGCGGGTCACGGATGTCGCAATCCACCCGCGCGGTGCGACGGTGACCCTCGGGTCTGGTGCCACGGCGCGGGCGCGCGCGTGCATCCTGGCGTGCGGCGCGAACTACACCCTGCAGAAGCGCCTCGGGCTGGGGCTACCCTCGGTGTTCCTGCAGTCCGCACAGGTCGAGTGGCCGACGGATCCGTTCGACCAGGTGGAAGTGCATTTCGGTCGCGGAGTGGCGCCGGGCGGGTTCGGGTGGGCGGTACCGGTCCGCCGCGGCGATTCGACATTCGCACGCATCGGGCTGATGTGTGAGACCAATGCGGGACGGTATTTCGAACAGCTCGTCAAGCGGCTGGATACGCGCCTCGGCCTCGGTCGCACCGCGGTGGGAGCAGACCGGATGCCGCCCCGGCAGAAAATGCTGCCGCTGGCACCCATTCACAAGACCTATGCGGACCGCCTGCTCGCCGTCGGCGACGCCGCCGGGCTCGTAAAGGCGACCACCGGCGGGGGGATCTATTACAGCCTGGTCAGTGCGTCGATCGCGGCAGACGTTCTCGGTGACGCCCTCCACCGGGACGAGCTCGGTGAACGCGATCTGAGACCGTATCAGCGCGGCTGGCGCAAGCGGCTGGGACCCGAGCTCGAGGCCCAGCTGTCGTTACGGCTGCTGGCCAATCGATTATCCGACGAGGAGATCGACCTGCTGTTCGAGCTTGCCCGGACGGACGGGATCATGCCGATCGTCCGTCGCACGGCGCGGTTCAACCAGCATCGGGACTTGATCCTGTCGCTGTTCAATCATCCACCCGCGCGCAGGATCTTCTTCCGTCGTCTGACCGGGTCGGGCCAGGCCGCCATACTCTGACTCTGAACTCGTGATCGTCGCCGCCGCTGTCGCGGTCATTGCCTGGGGCGCGCTGGCTTTTGGCGCAGTCTACCCCTGGGCGTTCACCCCGCTCCTGGTGAGCTGCGCGCTCGTCGGGACGCTCGGCGTGTTTCTACATCGCTCGCGGCCTTTCGCCCGGTCGAGTCGTGCGGCGGTGCTGGCGCTCGTCATGGTTCTCGTCGTGGGTCTCCTGCAACTGGTTCCGCTGCCGGCGACGGTGTTGAGGTCACTGAGCCCATCGACGCATGCCTTTCTCCAGGATTACGACATGGCATACGCGCTCGCCGTGGCCGAGGGCGGTTTGCCCGAGTCAGGTGGCCTCGTGCCCGGTTCCGCGTCGCATGCGATTTCTCTTGCGCCCCGTGCGACGCTCCTGGGCCTGGCGTTCCTGGGCGCCTACACACTATTCCTCGCCGGGCTGCTTCGGGCGCTGTCGGCGTCTCGCGTCCGC
>JACDBQ010000006.1 GCA_013694845.1 Acidobacteriota bacterium | reverse complement strand
TACGCAATCGTCAGTACGATTTCAAGTGCTGGACTGAACATCTGGCCTTTCCACCGACCTTGGAACGGAGAAACCCCTTGGAACCCATTGAAACCTTCTGGAACCGCTTGGAACCCTATTCCGGCTCCATCGCCGCCTTCAGCGGAAACCCATGATCGCGCGCGATGACGATGACCGCTTCGACCTTCGTCTCGGCGATCTCGTGCGAATAGACCCCGCACAGCCCCTTGCCCTGGGTGTGCACCATCATCATGATGCGAAACGCTTCAGCAGGCTGCTTATTGAATATCGTCTCGAGCACCTCGACGACGAAGTCCATCGTCGTGTAATCGTCGTTAAGCAGCAGGACCCGGTAGAGCTCGGGACGCTTGGTTTCCTGTTTCGTCCTCTCGAGAACTTCGCCGCCGGTCCTCTTGTCTGCATCCCCCATCGATTACTCGATTCTACCAAGGCGGACTCTGATTTCCCGAGAGATACGGATCGCGCCGCCCGCGGGAGCTGCAGCCGTTCCGGCGATCCAGTAATATGCCGCCGTCATGATGAAAACGATGATTCGGGTTGGCTCGGCTCTCGCGGCCGCGGCGGCGCTGACCGTTACGACGCCAGCGCAGCAGACTCCGGTTCAAGCGGCTGACAAGGTCATTCACGCCGGCCGGCTGATCGACGGGACTTCGACGACGGTACGCGAACGGGTCTCGGTGCTCATCGCCGGCGACACCGTGCTGGACGTCCAGAGCGGATTTGTCACACCGCCAGGGGCGCAGGTGATCGACCTCTCCCGGGCGACCGTAATGCCAGGTCTGATCGACTCGCACACGCACATCACGAGCCAGCTCGGCCCGAACGCGATCGTCGAGGCAGTCACCCTCGGTGCGGTCGATTCGGCGGTACGGTCGACCGCCTACGCCCGCCGGACCCTGGAAGCAGGATTCACGACGATCCGGAACCTCGGCTCGAACGGGGGCGCCGACGTGGCGCTGAAGCGCGCGATCGCGGATGGCCTCGTCCCCGGTCCCCGGATGTGGACCGCGCGCAACACCCTCAGCATCACCGGCGGGCATGGCGACCAGGGTGGGCTTCGGCACGATCTGACCGCCGTGCCAACCTATGAGGATGGGATCGTCGATTCCCCCGAGGAAGCGGCAAAAGCGGTCCGCTATCAGCACAAGTTCGGCGCAGACGTCATCAAATTCACGGCGACCGGCGGTGTGCTCTCGATCAATGATTCCGGCGACCTGCAGCAGTTTTCCGACGCGGAGATGCGGACGATCGTCGAGACGGCGCATTTGCTCGGTATGAAGGTGGCAGCCCACGCTCACGGCAAGCGCGGCATGGAGGCCGCGATCCAAGCGGGTGTCGATTCCATCGAGCACGGCACCTACCTGGACGACGAGACGATTGCGCTGTTCAAGAAACACGGCACCTACTACGTGCCGACTGTGCTTGCCGGCAAGACCGTGGAGGAACTGTCGAAGAAGCCAGGAGCGCTGCACCCGAGCGTACGCGAAAAGGCGGCCCGCATCGGTCCGCTGATCCAGGGAGCGTTCGGCCGGGCCTGGAAGGGAGGGGTCAAGATTGCATTCGGGACCGACTCCGGCGTGTCGGCCCATGGCGAGAACGGGCGCGAGTTCGGCTACATGGTGGAAGCCGGGATGCCTGCGATCGAGGCGATCCTCTCCGCGACCCGGAATGCGTCGGACCTGCTCGGCGCGGCGGAGAGAGTCGGGTCCATTCAGAAGGGGCGCTATGCCGACGTCGTCGCTGTCGACGGGGATCCCCTCCTGAACATCAGCGAGATGACCCGGATCCGGTTCGTGATGAAGGGGGGCATCGTCTACAAGGGTGGTGCACCTGGGCCGGCCCCCGGCAGCGGACGATGACGGGAACGCTCGCAGCCGGGCTCGATTACGTCGACCTGAACTTCCAGGGCAAGCCCGAGATCATCGCGACGGTCGTGCTGCACGGTCCGCAGGGCGTCGCGCTCATCGATCCCGGACCCTCGACGACGCTCGAATCGCTGCGCGCGGCGCTGAAGAACAAGGGTGTGGAGGTCCGTGACGTCCGGCAGCTGTTGCTGACGCATATTCATCTCGATCACGCCGGCGCAACGGGCACGCTCGTGCGGGAGAACCCATCCATCGAGGTGTTCGTGCACGAGCGCGGTGCTCCACACATGGCGGACCCCACCCGGCTGCTCGCCAGCGCCACCCGTCTGTACGGCGACGGCAATATGCAGGAGCTCTGGGGAGAGTTCATCGCCGTTCCTGCATCGAACCTGCGACTGCTGACGGGTGGCGAAACGATCAGCGCCGCGGGTCGCGAGCTGCAGGTCGCTTACACGCCGGGTCACGCATCGCACCACGTCAGCTATTTCGACGGATCGAGCCGCATTGCATTCGTCGGCGACACGGCCGGGATCCGGCGCGGCGGGGCTGTTTACGTGATGCCCCCGACCCCGCCGCCCGACATCGACCTCGAGGCCTGGCGTGACAGCGAGGAACGGATTCTTGCTTGGGACCCCGAGACGCTCTTCCTGACTCACTTCGGTCCGTTCCACGGTGCCCGGCTTCAGTTTCAACAGTTGCGCGCCAACCTCGACACCTGGAGCCGGATCGTGATCCGCCTGATCGCCGACGGACGTCTCAGCGAGACCGAGCGTCAGGACGCCTTCGTGGACGAAGCGCAACGGGAGCTCCGCCGGGCGGTGGGGGAGCAGGAGGCGGACCAGTACGGTCGTGCGGGGCGACTCGATTACTCCTGGCAGGGGCTGGCGCGCTACTGGCGGAAGCGTTCTGCTCCGGGCGTGGGATGAACGTGACGCCGGAACCGACGTGGGCTTCCACGAGACGTTGTTAATGGTATCGCATATGATACCATGTCGCTTATGCGGGTGGTGCTCGACAGCAGCGTCTTGGTTGCGGCACTGCGCTCGCGGCGCGGCGCATCCTTCGCGCTCCTGCAAGCCCTTCGTGCCGGACAATTCGAGATCGCGGTGTCCGTTCCGTTGGTCTTGGAGTACGAG
Source organism: Acidobacteriota bacterium (assembly GCA_013694845.1). Taxonomy (GTDB): domain Bacteria; phylum Acidobacteriota; class Vicinamibacteria; order Vicinamibacterales; family 2-12-FULL-66-21; genus JACDCA01. The sequence goes on along the minus strand of JACDBQ010000006.1, from coordinate 2,234 downwards.
GCGGTGCTGCTTCGACACGGCACGGAGCTGGGTCTTCTCCCCAGCGAGGCGATCGCGGTCGTCGATTACCTGTGCGCGATCGGGCATCGGCAGGAGATTCATTTTCTGTGGCGTCCGACTCTGAGCGATCCGGGTGACGAATTCGTTCTCGAACTGGCGGTGGCCGCCCAAGCCGCCTCGGTAGTGACCCACAACGTTCGCGACTTCGGCGGCGCGCAGTCGTTCAACATCCGGGTGCTGACGCCCGCCGCGTTTCTGCAGATCCTTCGGGAGGACCAATGAGCAGTCTGAGCTTGCGACTTCCAGATTCGTTGCACGAGAAAGTCCGGGAACTCGCCGAACAGGACGATGTGTCGATCAATCAATTTATCGCGACGGCCGTGGCGGAAAAGGCGGCGGCGCTTTTGACGGTGAGCTACCTCGAGGAGCGAGCGCGTCGAGCCGATCCCCGTGCCTTCGATCGTGTTCTGACACGAGTGCCAGACGTCGCGCCGGGCGCGGGCGATGAGACCTCCCCCGACCCACGGCAGTCTGACAAATCGCTGCAGCCGACGAGCCGGCGGAGGTCCCGGGCCAAGACGCGCAAGGCTGGGCGAGCGGCTCGCGGCTGAGCGGCAGGACGTTAGCCAGCTGACCGGTCTTTTCAACATGAATGAACTGCGATCTTCCAGGAGCCTTAGACGTTTATCCCGAAGAGCGGTTCGAAGTTAGCTATGCAGCTGGTGCGGGCCTACCTTGACCATACTGGGGTTCGGAACTCTGGTTCCGAAGTTCGGTCTGGACCTCGCCGTTTTCATGGTTGTAGCTCCGGCCCCAGGATTCGTTTATTGAAGCAGAGTCCTGTAATCAAGGCACCCTCTTGGTGTAAACGACGTCGCTGGACTTGTGTCAATGATGATCCCGGTCGTAACCAAAGCAACTGACCGGCGCTGGGGGAAAGGAAGACGAGCAGTGAGTTCAAAGACCTTCACAACCAGGATCGTCCGAGAAGGCTCGGTGTGCTTTGTTCCCCTGACCTTCGACCCCAGGACCGTATTCGGCAAGCTGCGTGCCCCCGTCAAAGTGACTCTCAACGGTTACACCTACCGGAGCACAGTTGCGGCCATGGGCGGTCCGCCCTGCGTTCCGCTACGCAAGAGCAACCGCGAAGCGGCGGGGTTAGAGGGTGGCGAGACGATCGAAGTACGGATGGAACTCGATACCGATGAGCGGGTGATCAAGCCGCCTGCCGATTTCGTAAAGGCGCTCAGGGCGATGCCTGCGGCCCGGGAACGATGGAAGGAACTCAGCTATAGCCACCAGCGTGAACACGTCGAGTCGATCGAGGGAGCCAAAACGCCAGGCACACGTGCGCGGCGCATTGCCCGCTCGGTCGAAGCCATCGGCCGCGCGCCGAAGCGAAAACAGTAGGCAGCAGGCAGGGAAGACGCGTGGCTCCTCGCCCTTACGGGTCGCATGAGAAACCTCAGCGAAGGTTCTCTTTGATCAGGTCCGTATTGATCGCGAACGCTGCCTCCGCGCCTTCCGCGGCGGCAACGACCACCCACTGAACCGCGCGTGACGCATCGCCGGCCACGAACAGCCCTGGCAGGTGGGTGGTCTCGTACTTCCCGGTTCGCACGGTGCCCTTCTCGCTGACCTCGCAGCCGAGACCGATCGCGAGCTGCGATTGCTGGTGCTGACCGGTCGTGAAAAAAAGGGCGCGGCGTTCGACCGGAGGCCCCGCCTTGAAGACAATCCGTTCGAGCACACCGTCGGTGCCTTCGACTCGCTGCACCCGGTCTTCCCGAATGACGATACCGTTGCGATTCAGCCGGGCGATCTTGTGCGCATCGATGTCGGACGGACCATCGGTGCAGAGAAGAATATCGTGCGACCAGGCGGTGAGCTCCAGCGAGAGCCCGTAGCCCCGCTCTCCCCGTCCGTAGACGGCCAGCGGTGCATCACGCACTTCCCAGCCGTCGCAGTACGGGCAGTGGAACACGCTGCGCCCGTAGAGCGCGCGCATGCCATCGATCTCCGGCAGCTTGTCCCGGACGCCCGTCGCGATGAGCAGCTTCCGGGACTCGATCGTTTCACCGGTTCCCAGAGTGGTTTCGAATCGCCCGTGGGGGCCGCATCGCGCGGCCGTTACCGTCACGTGGCGCAACTCCACGGTCGTGTATTGGGTCAGCTCCTCGCGCGCGGCTCGCAGGAAGTCGAGCGGGGGCATGCCGTCCCGGCTCAGGTAACCG
>JACDBQ010000913.1 GCA_013694845.1 Acidobacteriota bacterium | reverse complement strand
ACCCGCTTCCGGATGCGCTGACTGGCCAGGTACCCGGGCCAGGAGGTGGTCCGCCCGTCGATGGCGCTGCGCCGGCCATTCGTGTTCTGCGCCACGTGCGGCGTGACCTTCCGCTTCCGCATCGCGGCGACCCACTCGCGGGTATCGTAGCCCTTGTCGCCGCCCAAGGTGTGGGGGTGGAAGCCGCGCTCCCGCGCCTCGTCGAGCAGGACCGGGACGATATCCCGCTCGGCGGTGCCCGTCGCTTGCGTGACCTGGAAATCCACCAGCAGGCCGTTGCGGTTCTCCATCAGCGCGTGCCCCATGAACACCCGCCGGGCTTCCTTGCCCTTCCCCCTCCGCGCCAACCTGGCCTCCGGATCGGTCGTGCTGGCGTGGGTGGCGTTGGAGCGGCGCTCGCCCCGGAAGTCGACGGTCGGGTTGCCGGGATCGTCCGGTGCTTCGGCCGGGGACGGCTCCTGCTTGGGGCGGAAGCTCTTGAGGCTCGCGGCCGCCTCGATCAGCGTCCCGTCCACCGTGAAGTGCGCGTCGCTGAGCAGCCCGAGCCGGTCGGCCTCGAACACCACCTCGTCGAAGAAGCGCTGGGCCACCTCGCGCCGCAGCAGTCGCTCCCGGTTCTTGGCGAAGGTGCTGGCGTCGAAGCCGGGTTCGATCATGTTCATCCCGAGGAACCAGCGGTAGAGCAGGTGGTACTCCAGCTCCTCGCAGAAGGCCCGCTCGCTCCGGATGGAGTAGAGCGCGATGAGGAGGCTCGCCTTCAGCAGCCGTTCGGGCGGGATCGAGGGCCGCCCACCCGCGGCGTACATCCGGTCGAAGACGGGCGAGAGTTCAGTCAAGGCGCGGTCGGCGAGCCCCTTGACGGCGCGCAGCGGGTGGCCGGCGGGGATGCGGGCGTCGAGGTCGACGAAGGCAAGCATGCTCAGCTGGGGATCGCAGCGACCGCGCATCGAGACCTCCTCCAGCCGCGTCGGGTGGCGCGCCGGCCACCGCCTGGCCCGCACGAACGAGCCCCGCTTCATGGGGTAATCTGCAGCCTGCCCTGTTGGGGCACCCGGGGTGGGTGCGCGACTCGCGTACGAGCCGCCAGTCCTGCGAATCCGTTGACCGTTCATCGGTCCAGGTCGACGCATACCTATCCGTGTCACGCGCGCGGCGTCGGAGCATGGTCGGTTCAGTAATCGGTCGCGCGCGGCCCCGAAGGAGACGAGGATGGACCCTCTTGGCATCGACACCGCCTTCGTCGGCTCCGTCCCCCAAGTCTACGAACGGTACTTGGTGCCGCTCATCTTCGCGCCCTACGCGGCCGATCTCGCCCTCCGCACGGTGCGGCGACACCCCTCACGCGTGCTGGAGATCGCCGCGGGAACGGGCGTCGTGACCCGCCAGCTGGCGAAGACGCTACCCCCCGAGGTCTCGATTGTCGCGACCGATCTGAACCAGGCGATGCTGGACCAGGCCGCGGCCGCAGGGACCGCTCGTCCCGTGGAGTGGCGCCAAGCCGATGCGTTGCTCTTGCCGTTCCCCAATGCGTTCTTCGACGTGGTCGTCTGCCAATTCGGGGTCATGTTCTTCCCTGACAAAGCACGGGCATTCGCAGAAGCGAGGCGGGTGCTTCGTGCCGGTGGCCAGTTCCTCTTCAATGTGTGGGATCGGATCGAGGACAATGACTTCGCCGACGCGGTGACCCGAGCGTTAGGGACGCTGTTCCCGGACGATCCGCCACGGTTCTTGGCGCGGGTCCCCCATGGCTACCACGACCCGTCCGTCATCGCGCAGGATCTTGTGCAGGGCGGCTTCACGCGATCACCCCAGATGACCACGCTGCCCGCGCGCAGCCGGGCCGTCTCGCCGCGCATTCCCGCTGTTGCGTACTGCCAGGGCACACCGCTTCGCGGCGAGATCGAGGCTCGCGGCCCTTCGCACTTGATCGCGGCCACCGACCTCGCGACGTCCGCAATCGCGCATCGGTTCGGCGCAGAAACCGTGGACGGGAAGATGCAGGCTCGCATCGTGGCCATTGAATTGTAGCGGTCCCCACGCTGTCGCTCCCGAGGTATGCAAGCTGTCGGGGAGTTTTTCAGCAGCCTGCTAGGGCTCATCGTCGGCTGAGAGACGAAGACGGGTAAGCACGCTTACAGCGTCCGGCCGTCACGACGTGATACGTTTCATGGCAAACGAGGAGTCGGGAGTCAGTGAACTTTCAGCGTATTCTGGAC
>JACDBQ010000911.1 GCA_013694845.1 Acidobacteriota bacterium | reverse complement strand
CGTATTGCCCTCTCGACCCGTCGCCGAAGTCTCCGAGCACCGCGAACTTCAGCGAGTCGGGCCTGTTCGGCAGCGCCGTGGCCGGTGTCGCGGTCTGCTCCTGGGGGCTCTGCGGCGCTGCGACCTGCACGGGTCCCCGCTGCGGCTGTACGCACGCAAACGCGGTAGCAAGGGTAAAGACAGCAGCGGCGAAACGTCGGCTCAGGCGCATGCGGGGGGCGGGTCAGCCGGGGAACACGCCATCCATGAAATCAGCGATGATGTGCGCGTGCACGTCGAGCAGGACCAGCCGCTCACCGATGAACCGATATTCCAGTTCTTCGGGCAGCTTGGGCAGCGACGACAGGACCTGGGGCGGCACCGTCGAGACCGGGACCTCGTCCGGGTACCTGGAGTTGACGATAAGTTTGATCGGGCCCGGGTTGTCATCCAGGATCGTTGCCATCAGTTCTTTTCCGTCCTTGCCCGAGAGGACCCGGGCGAGGACCCGGCGGAAGTGCCGCCGGGTGGCCGTGGTCAGGACGTCTCCCTGTTTGGCGTTCCTGCGCTCTTGCTGGATCAGCCTCCCGAAAGCCCGCTGATGCGTATCGATCGCCGTCGGGGTGGTCTCCTTCGGCAATCCGGGCAGCGTCGCTTCGAGCCGCTGATGAAGCTTCGCGTACTGGCCAACCCGCTCGTTGAACTCGGCGAGCGCCTGTGCGTCCGGCGGGTCGAGCGCGCGGGCCTCATTGACAGGTTGCGAAACGACCGGTTTCTGTTCCGCGGGTGGACCGGCACTATCGGTGTGGGCACACGCGGGAGCGGAAAGGAGCGATGCTGCGAGCACGGCGATCAGACGCGTCATACGCTTACCCTCTGTAGTTGCCGAACTGCAGCGACACGCCAAAGTCGTGTTCGCGCAGCAGGCGCATCGCCTCCTGGAGCTCGTCCTTGGAAGCGGAAGACACCCGGACCTGGTCCGCCTGGATGGCAGCCTGGACGCGCTTCAGCTTGTGGTCCTTCATGAACTTGACAATCTCCTTGGCAGCCTCGGTGGGAATACCCTGCTGCAATGCGATCACGCGCCGCACGGTGTCGTTGGCCGCCCGCTCGAGATCACCCGGAGTCAGGTTCTTGGTGGGGACGCCTCTGCGGACGAGGCGCGTTTGCAGGATCTCCCACAGAGCGGTCATCTTGAAGTCGTCATCGGCGGTGAGCGTCAGATTGTTCTCGCCGCGATCGAAGTCGATCGACGCCCTGGAGCCTTTGAAATCGTAGCGTTGCGCGACCTCTTTTCGCGCCTGGTTGACCGCGTTGTCGACTTCCTGAAGATCCACGCCGGAGGTGATGTCAAACGATGCGAGGTTAGCCATAGAGCTGATCCGATTATATCAGCGCCCTCTGTGAGCTGACGCGTCACGCCGCTGCCGGACACGCGTTCAGCGGTATTCATCGGCGTCGTCCGCACGAAGCGCCAGCGCCAGAGCGTGCGCCGTTGTGAATCCGCTCACCCCAGCCTAGAATGTGCCGTTCGTCCTTCGTGAGCTCCGGTCCGAAATTCAATGATTGAGCGTCGCAAATCCAGAATCGAAGGGTGGGGCGTGTTCGCCACCCAGCCAATCAACAAGAACAAGCGCATCGTGACCTACGATGGCGAGAAGATCCCGAACAAGGTGAGCCTCGACCGCGAGGACCGATATCTGAAGAAGGGGCACATCTGGTGCTTCAAGTTGAACCGGCTCTACGTGCGTGACGCCGCGGTCGGCGGCAACATTGCGCGGTATGTCAACCACTCCTGCACCCCGAACTGCTACACCATGGTCAAGGGGGACACGATCTGGATCATCGCCGCACGGAACATCCGCAAAGGCGAAGAGCTGACATACGACTACTCGACCGACGGGCCGGGGCACATTCGCTGCCAGTGCAGCCCCGGTTGCACCGTGATGTTGTGATCCCCGGTGCACATCTTCTATCTCCACGGATTCGCATCCTCCGCCAAGTCGACGAAGGCAGGGTTCTTCGCCGCCAGGCTGCGCGCCCACGGCATCACTCTTCACACGCCTGACCTCAATCAGCCGGATTTCACCACGCTGACAGTCTCGCGAATGGTCGATCAGGTCACGCAGGCGATCGTGGCGGTGCCGGAGGGGGGAGTAACGTTGATCGGTTCGAGCCTGGGTGGATTCGTCGCCGTCCAGACGGCGGTCCAGGGTTCCGAGGATCTCGGCCCCGGTAACCCTGAAAACCGGCGGCACCCTGGAACCGAGCGGAATCGTAAGCATCCGATCGAGCGGATGGTGCTGCTTGCGCCGGCACTCGAGTTTTTGGGTAATCGGACGCGCGACCTGGGGGACCGTGGCCTCGAGGAGTGGCAGGCCTCCGGGCATCTCGATGTCTTTCACTACGGATACGGCCGGCGGCTCCCGGTGCACTACGGCCTCTATACCGACGCGTGCGGCTACGACTGCGTGAACGCGGCGTTGCCCATGCCGATCCAGGTATTCCAGGGCCGCAACGACACCGCCGTGGACCCGCACTCGGTCGAACAGTGGGCCCGGGCCCGATCGAATGTCGAGTTGCACCTGCTCGACGACGACCACCAGCTCACCGCGAGCCTCGAGCACATCTGGTCCGAGATGTCCCGCTTTCTCGGGCTGGCCCGGCGATACTAACTGAGACGCCGCGCTCAGGCGTCTACCAGCAGATGCCCGTGTAGGCCGCGGGAATGTCCTGCCTGTCGATGCCCTTCACCCGGCACAGATCGATGACCGTCTGCTCCGGCCGCGTCTTGCGAAGGGCGTCTGCGAATTCGGGCGAGCCGTTCCCGACGACGAGGACGTCCGAGGTCTCGATGACTGTCTCGATCGATTCGATCAGGAGCGCCGAGAGATGCGGAATCTGGGTGTTGATGTAATCCCTGTTCGCGCCCACCAGCCTGGCGATCGAGACATTCTTGTCGTAGATGCAAAGCTGATATCCCTTGCCGAGCAGCGCCTCCGCGAGAATGACGATCGGGCTCTCACGCAGGTCGTCCGTGCCAGCTTTGAAGCTGAAGCCCAGGAGCCCCACGCGCTTCTTCCCCAGGTCCGCGATCATGTCGACGGCGTGCTGGATCTGGAGCTGATTACTCCCGAGGATCGACTGGATCACCGGCATTTCCAGGTCGACTTCTTTCGCGCGGTATTGCATCGCGCGGACATCCTTCGGCAGGCACGAGCCGCCGAATGCGAATCCCGGCTTCATGTAGTAGGCCGACAGGTTCAGCTTTTCATCGCGGCAGAAGATGTCCATCACTTCGTGGCTGTCGATCTCGAGCCGTTTGCACAGGTTCCCGACCTCGTTGGCGAAGCAGACCTTCAGCGCGTGCCAGGTGTTGCTCGCGTATTTGATCATTTCCGCGGTGCGGATGTCGGTGCTGACGACGTCCGCCTCGACTCGGGCGTAGAGCGCTTCGGTCGGCTGCGCATCGGACCGGTAGTTGTGGCCGATCAGGGTCATCGGCGGACTGCGGAAGTCCTGGATCGCGGTGCCTTCGCGAAGGAACTCCGGATTGACCGTCACACCGAACCCGGTCCCGTATTTCTTGCCGGAGGTCCGCTCCAACGCGGGGATGACGACATCGTGGGTCGTGCCCGGGAGCACCGTGCTGCGGACGACCACGACGTGGTACGAGTCTTTCGTCGCCAGCGCTTCGCCGATCTGTTCGCACACGCGATCGAGATAGGTGAGGTCCAGACTGCCGTTCTTCCGGCTCGGGGTGCCGACGCAGATCAGGGACAGCTCGGTCGCCTCGATCGCCGCCCGGGTATCGGTGGTCGCGCGCAGGCGGCCGTTCGACGCATTGTCGCGAATGAGCGCATCGAGGCCTTTCTCGACAATCGGGCTGCGCCCCTGGTTGAGACTCGCGACCTTGTCCGGATTGACGTCGACCCCCACCACGGTGTGGCCGTCGGCGGCAAACGACGCCGCAGAGACGCTGCCTACGTATCCGAGACCGAACACTGAAACCTTCATAGCAATCCTCTGAGTCCTGCGAATCCCTGGGCGCCCTGCAAGTGGCTCGACCGTGGTCCTCAGGCTGCATTCTGCCTGGTGTCGGTGCCCGATCCTTCCGCGGACGTGCCTGCGGGGACCGTTGGCAGCGTCTGCACGCCGTCGCCGTCGATATGCGTGCGGTACCAGAGCTCCAGATTCATGAGACTCCAGATCGCGTCGCTCCCCTGAGCCTGGCCGGTCGCGTGGGCGGCGATGAGCCTTTCCACGGCCTCCGGCTCCACGATACCGCGTTGCCTGCTGCGCGAATCAAGCAGCACGTCGCGCGCGACATTCTGCCAGGGGCCTTGCATCCAGGGCCCGAACGGTACCGGGAACCCCATCTTCGGGCGGGTCAGGATTTCCTGCGGCAGCAGCGGCCGCACCGCTTCGCGAAGGATCCATTTCGTGGTCATCCCGCGCAGCTTCATACGCGGCGGCAGGGCGGCCGCGAACTCGACCAGGTGATGATCCAGGAACGGCACCCGGCTCTCGATCGACGCTGCCATGCTCATCTGGTCCTGCTTCATCAGCAGTTCCACCAGATACGTCTTGATGTCGGTGTAGAGCAAACGATCGAGCATGGTGCTCGAGCCATTCGGCTTGTCGAAGAAAGCGCGCGACGGGCCGTATGCGTGCGATGGCGTGGCGAGACCCGCGAAGCGCGGTGTCAGCATGGTGCGCTGACGATCGAGTCCGATCGCGGCGAAGTTGTCGAAGACCATCGCCTCCGGCGTGGCCGGCACCGAGAGGAACGATCGGCGAGCCAATCGTGCCATCGAGGCCGGCAGCCGCGGAACGACCCTGTCCAACACCCAGTCACGCACCGGGGCCGGGATGGCACCGTACACCGCGCCAGCGCGCCAGTTCACGAGCGTCCGGAAGTACTTGCCGTAACCCGCCAGGAGCTCGTCGCTGCCTTCGCCCGTCAGCACGACCTTCACGTGCCTGGCCGCCAGCGCCGAGACGAAATACAGGGGCACGCTCGACGGATGCGCGATCGGTTCGTCCTCGTGCCAGATCATGCGCGGGAGCGCGCCGAAGAAATCCTGATCGTCGATGACGATCTCGTGCGCGTCAGCCTTGATCGCGCGTGCCACCTGGCGCGCGTATTCCAATTCGCTGAACGCGCGGTCCTTGAACGCCACCGAGAAGGTCTGCAGTGGCCGGTCGATCATGCCCGCCATCAGCGCGGCGATGGCGCTGCTGTCGAGCCCCCCCGACAGGAACATGCCGAGGGGAACGTCCGCCATCAGCCGCAGCCGCACGGATTCAGTCAGCAGCTCGCGGAAACGCTCTACTGCGTCGCGGTCCGACAAGCCCGCGATCTCGTCGCTCGAGCGGCCGGTGGGCACGTCCCAGTACTGACGGACCGTGACGCGGCCGTCCTCGAAGACGAGGGTATGACCCGGCATCAGCCGGTAGATCCCCTTGAACAGCGTCTCGTCACCCGACACGTACCGGGTGCTGAGGAGCTCGGGCACCGCCGCTTCATTGGCGCGCGGTTGAATGAGAGGGCTCGCGAGAATCGCCTTGATCTCGGAGCCGAAGAGCAGCCGGCCATTCAGGTGGGCGAAGTACAGCGGCTTGACGCCGAGCCGATCGCGGGCGAGCAACAGTCGGTGGCGTGGGGCATCCCAGATGGCAAACGCAAACATGCCACGCAGCCGCTCCACACAGGCATCGCCCCATTCCTCGTACGCGTGGACGATCGTTTCCGTGTCGGACCG
>JACDBQ010000866.1 GCA_013694845.1 Acidobacteriota bacterium | reverse complement strand
CGCGAGGTCATCGACGGTCCCGGGGATCCTGAACCCCGCGCCTGCCCTGACCGAGCCCGGAACTCATCGCGAGCCGAAGGGTGCCAGCCGTAGTCGGTCAGGACCGGATCACCTGATCCAGTCCTGTCCCTTCAATGGCTTTCATGAAACGATTCTGATCCCCACCGGGCATCCAGAACAGCGTCGCCTTTTCGAGTGACGTCCTCGCGCCAGGATCCGTGAAGTCGACCTTCGCCGCGGCACTCGCCCCTGCATCCAGCCACATCTTCACCGAGCTGTCGCCGGCATCCGCGACCGCCGAAGTCTGGGCAGCACGGCGACAACAGCGTTCTTTCCGACCGCCAGTTCGAGCGTCCGCGCCACGATCGCGTCGGTCGTGCCGCCGCCGCCGACGGCGACGATGACGCCGCGCGATTCCGCCGCCGCCGGAGCAGCTGTCATGAGCACGGCCAGCACAAATGACATCAGAGCTCTGAGCATGGGGAGTCTTACAGCCTGGCGCCTTGACACCCATCGTGTCCGTACGGTATCCATAGCCTATCTATGGGACTAAAGAAATCGGAACGCCAAGAGCTGCTCCCGGGCACATTGGACATGCTGATTCTGAAGACGCTCTCGCGGCAGGTTTTGCATGGGTACGGGATAGCGGAGCACATCCGGCAGGTGTCATCGGAGGTGCTGACGGTGGAAGAGGGCTCCCTTTACCCGGCTCTGCAACGCCTTCAGCTCCAAGGACTCATTGCCTCGGAGTGGGGGCATTCGGTCAACAACCGGCGGGCGCGATATTACCGGCTGACGGCCGCGGGGCGGCGGCGGCTCGGGGAGTCGGAATCGAGCTTCGCCCGCCTGGTAGAGGCGATCGCGCGCGTGATGAAGCCGGCCACCTAGACCCATGGCCTTTCTACGGAAGCTGCGCACGATCTCGCGCCGGCTGCTCGCAGTGCTGCGGCGCCACCGCCTCGAGACGGAGCTGGCCGAGGAGATCTCGCACCATCTCGACCAGCGCCGCCGCCAGCTCGTGGACGAGGGTATGGATCCGCGGGACGCGGCCGTCGAGGCGCGACGGATGTTCGGCAACGTGACGGTCATTCGGGAGGAGACGCGCGACATGTGGAGCATCCGGTGGGCCGAAATAATCGCGCAGGATCTTCGTTACGGGCTCAGGCTGATGCGCCGGTCTCCGCTCGTGACGGTAATCGCCGTCGTCTCGCTGACCGTCGGGATCGCCGCCAGTACGATCGTGACCGGCGTCGTGAATGCATCGCTCTGGCGGTGGTCCGCGATGTACTCGGAGCCGGGACGCCTGGTGTTTCTGTGGCAGACCAGGGAGGCGGACATCTTGACGCCAACCCCGGCGGACTTCCGCGATTGGCGGGGGATGGCGAAGTCGTTCGACAGTGTGGAGGCTTATACCTATCGCGCGATGACCTTCTCCACCAGCGGCGATCCGGAGCAGGTCCAGGCCGCAGCTGTGACCCCCGGCATGTTCGGGACGCTTGGTGTCGCGCCGGTCGCGGGCGCCGGTTTCCTGGGTCCGGAAGAAACGTGGGGCCGCCACACGCGCGTCCTGCTCAGCGAAGGGTTCTGGCGGCGCCGCTTCGGCGCTGATCGCGCCGTGCTCGGCCGGACCTTGACGCTGGACGGCGTGCCGCACGAGATCGCCGGCGTGATGCCGGCAGGCACATGGTTCTCCGCGGCGCGCCCGGACCTGTTCGTCCCCCTGGCGTTTGCGCCAGACGACCCGGCCAATAATCGCAACAGTCATTTCATCTGGGTGATCGCCCGGCTGCACGACGGCGTGACCCTCGACAGCGCCGCCGCGGAGATGGGCATCATCGCGCGCCAGCTCGAAGCGCAGCATCCGGCGAACAAGGGGCTCGGAGCGCGTCCGGTGCCGATGGCCGAACACATCCTGGGCGAGCCCTCTCGCACCCTCGCTGTCGTCGCCGGCGCGGTGACGCTGGTGCTGCTGATCGCCTGCGTCAACGTCGCCGGCCTCTTGCTGGTGCGCACGGCCGCCCGCAATCGTGAGCTGGCGGTCCGCACCTCCCTGGGTGCGAGCCGTCTCCGTGTCGCCCTCCAGCTCGCGACCGAAGGAGTGATGCTGGCATTTGCCGGCGGCACCCTCGGCGTTGCCGTCGCGGCGGCGACCCTTCGCACGCTCCCAACCGTGCTGCCGGCGAACCTGCCGCGCATAGCCGAGACCGGGATCCCCATCGACTGGCGGGTCATGTCGGTCGCCATTGTCGCAATCCTGGGCTGCGGCCTCGTCATTGGCGCCCTGCCGGCGTTCACCGGCGGACGCTGGAGGCGCGAACGCTCGATGAAGGAAGCGCCGCGCTGGAGCAGTGGCGCGGCGCAGGCCCGTCTGCGGTCGGGCCTGATCACCGCGGAGATCGCGCTCTCCGTCGTTCTCGTCATCGGCGCGGCACTGCTGGTGCGAAGCTTCGCAAATCTCCAGAGTGTCGACGTCGGCGCGCGGACCACCGATCTTCTGACCGTGCGAATCCCGCTGCCTCCCGAGCGGTGGCGCGCGACGAATGCCGCGGCCACGTCCGCCTACCTGGACGCCATCGCCGAGCGCGCACGAACGGTTCCTGGCGTCCTCGCCGCCGACATCACATCCCACGTACCGCTGGCCGGCGGCGGCCAGTCGAAGCATTTCTATGTGGTGGGCCAGACACCGCCGGCGTCGTACCAGGAGGTGCCGACAGTGTCGCTGCGCCAGGAGGGACCGGATTCGCTGCGGGCGATGGGGGCGACCCTGGCGCGGGGGCGGTTCTTCGCCGGCACCGACCGGGCCGGTAGCCATCCCGTGGCAATCGTCAACCAGACCCTGGCGCGGCGCTTCTTCGGCGTGTCGAATCCGGTGGGCCAGGTCGTCTGCCTGCAGGCCCCCGAGCATCTGTCACCACCTGATAACGTCAGGGCAGCCGGAGGGTCGTTCGTCCGCTGGACGATCGTTGGTGTCGTCGAGGATGTCCGCTACACGCCGCCGTCCGAGCCGATGGAAGCGGTGGTCTACGTGCCGTATCGCCAGCGAACGCGGCAGGCCCTCATGGGTTGGGCCCCTGAGTATCTGGTGCTGCACACGAGCGTCGGTCCTGATCTGCTCCCAGCGCTGCGGGAACGGCTGCGGGAAGTGGCGCCGGCGCAACCGCTCGCCGCGCCGCGCACGATCGAGATGCTCGCAGCCGATTCGCTCGGGGGCGCACGAGTGATGGCGCTGGTGTTGTCGCTGTTCTCCGCCGTCGCGCTGTTCCTCGCCGGCGTCGGA
>JACDBQ010000860.1 GCA_013694845.1 Acidobacteriota bacterium | reverse complement strand
GACGTCCCGGGCATGGTGCCACCGGTGCATGACTGGCGAAACGAAAACTTTCTGGAAGCGCCCGTACATCCACGGCAGATCAGCGTGGATGAACTCTCCGTAATAATGGCGCACGAGATTGTTCGCGACGAGCGCCCAGGTAGGGAAGCCGAGCAGGGCGAGACAGAACACGTCTATGGCCGCCGTGGTGACGCGGTTGATCGGGTGAAATCGAGAGAGCGTCAACCAGGTCATATCCGCGTCGCTGTGATGAATCACATGAGCGGGCCAGAACCAGCGTGTGTGCTCGACCCGGTGACGCCAGTATGAGATGAAATCACCGATGAAGAGCACCGCGATGAAGGTGACCGGGCCGCCCACCACCTCCCATATGCGTTCGCTGGCCACTGCCAGTGAGTATTCAGTGACTACGAAGCGGACGCCCGCAATCAGGATGGTCAGGAGAGGCGCGACGAACAGCGCGTCGAAGAAATAGAACGCAAGATTCAGGCGTACTTCGGCCACCGCCCGAACCGCAGCCTTGATCGCTTCACGGCCTTTGGCCAGGAGCGCGATGAACCCGAACAGAAGCACCGAAATTGCGAGCACCGCGGCCGCGATCCGCAGCGAGTTGAACGCATCGGCGAGAATTCCAGCGCCATTAGTCATCGAAGTTGTCCTGACCCGAAGACGGCTCGTCGCGAGGGCCCTGGATGGGTCTCGAGCTGGGGGCTAACAGTTTACCAGACTCCACCCGTCCGGCTCGCGGAAGCTGCATTCGCCGCAGGGCGGTGGATGGTCACGGCGAGCAGGAACAGCAGCAGGGCGCCCCACATGGGCAGCGCCGTAACTGCCAGCCCCTCCCACGGGTCGAGCGGAGGCGGAGCGACGCGCCACATCGTCTGCCTTGGGATGGAAACCAGCACCAACGCCACTGCCCACGCTGCCTTCCGCCGCCAATGAACATCCCGGGTAAGAGTGCGGCCAACCAGAACAAGGGGAAGCGCAAGCAGCACACCGTTGTGCCCGAGCGACTGCGGGTTGAGAACAGGCAGCATGACGACCCAGGCAGCGAACGCCTCGGCGTGATCGGCCTGGCCGCGCGCGGCATGACGAGTCAGTCGCACCGCCAACCCCAGGAGGAGAAGGACCACCGTGCCTTCAATGACACGGGCAAATATCGGCGCGTGGGTTGCGGGATGCGCCCAATGACCCCCGATCAGGAGGCGAGCCAGTGCCCCGTGAATGGACAGTGTGACTGATGGAAACGTCTCCCAGTAGGGCATGTTCAGTCGTGACTGGCCGACGAAGTCAGCGAACGCGGAAACACCGATGAGCACCAATGGCACGCCGGTGAGCACCAGCCCGATGCCAAGGAACCATAACAATGCCCGGCGGGACCGCAGCAGCAGGTAGCCCCCGAGGACGAGCGGGAACACCTTGACCGAAGCGGCCGCGCCGAACCAGGCGCCACTGGCGCCGAGGCTGCCGCGCGACATCGATCGCCATCCGAGCCCGATGAGCACAGCCAGAAGCACCGACCACTGGCCCTTTTCAAGGTTGTAGAGCACCGGCGGCCACGCCAACAGGAGGATGAAGCAGGTGAGAACCAGCCGTCCCTGTGGATCCACCTGCGCTGCGCCGGGGTTAACTGTCAGATTCTCAGCGAGGAGCATCGCCAGGATGAACACCAGCGCCAGGGTAAAACCGAACCAGAGTACAGCGACGGTCCGGTAAGGCACGTACGCGAGGGGCGAGCTCACGATCAATGAAAACGGGGGGTGCGGGAAATATGGAAACGTTTCGGCCACCGGTAACCCCACAACACGGGAGTGCATCTCGCGGATCACCGGCCCGTAGGGATTCTCCCCAGCCACAAACAGGCGGGCCGCCGCAGCATCCTGCGCGATATCCGCAGGAATGAATGCTCCGCTCGCCGCGTCAATCCAGGGCCGGATCCCCGAGGAGAAGATCACACAAGCGGTCCCAAGGAGCGCGGCAAGAATCCATCTGGGCACAGCGAATAGTAACGGACGCCGGCCCCTGCCGGTCTCGTCATACTGCAACGCTTCATCGCGCCGCGATGGTTCGCTGCTCAGCGCCTCGACAAGACCGCAAGGATATTGGAGAAGTCGTCGGTCCACAGCGCGACCCGAGGATTGGTCGCCGCCGGCGTCCACTGGCGATTGGTGGTGAGAGCATCAAAGTCCTCCGTGCTGCGGGTCATGACGAGCCAGTCCGAACTTGCCTTTCCATCCGGCGATGTATCGTTCGGGATCCGATCTCGACGGATCAACGCGGTGAGCTGCGCCCCCTCGGCAAGCCTCGCGAGCACGGGTTCGAGATCCAGATGGCGGTTGGAAATATGAAAGGCCAGCACTCCGCCCGGCGCAAGCCGGGCGAGATAGATCTGAAGAGCCTCGCGTGTCACCAGGTGCATGGGAATGGCATCTGAACTGAACGCGTCCAGGACGATTACCCCGTATTCATTGCCGTCCAGAGCCTTCAGCGACTGGCGTGCGTCTCCCAGTACGACCGTGCAGGCATCTGCGCAGCTGGCGAGGTACGTGAAATGCTCCGCTCGCCGTGCTATTCGCTCGACAGCGGGATCTATCTCGAAGAACGTCCATCGCTGGTCCGGCCGCCGATAGCTGGCCAGAGATCCGACGCCGAGGCCAACAACGGCGATCTCCCGGTGCCCAGAGGCGCGAGGGACTGCTTCAACTATTTCACCGAAGGGCCCGGTGCGGTGGTAGTAGCTGAGCGGCTCCGTCTGCGTATCAGCCGCCACTGACTGCATTCCGTGCATGGTAGTACCGTGGGACAGCGAACGATACCTGCCGTCCTCCTGTAGTCTTACTTTGTATGTGCCGAAAAATGTCCGTTCGGCGCTGAGGACGTCGCCGTGTGGGTCAGGCTGGAACGCCGACCCCAGGAGCATCAGGCCAATGCCGACGGCGAACGGCAACCGCAAGCGCGAGACGGTCAAGCACAGAAAGGCCGGTACAGCGAGCAGCCCGAACCTCAACACTGTTGATTCGATACGAGGCCCGGCCAGCATGACCGCCAGAGTGAAAACGCCAGCCGCGACCGGCATCGCGAACCTGAGAGCACGCGGCACGCTCTTCTCCCCTTCCGGAACGCGGCGGAGTAGGCAGACAAGGACGAGGACGGTCGGATACTCGACAATCGCGGTGAAGACGAGCGGAGCGACGAGGGTGTTGAACAGACTCCCGAGAATGCCGCCGAGCGCAATCCAAAAATAGAACTCGGTGAGATGGGCCGGATCCGGCCGGTCCTCCGCGACCTGTCGATGACACGTGAGCGCGGCGAGGAAGAAGACCAGCAGGTGAACGGGAATGACCACTGCGATCGGTCCGTTGATCTGCAGGATCATGAACAGCGCCAGTGGCAGGATCAGCAACGGTAGGGCCCGGTCAACGATGGCCCGGGGATACCGCGAGGTCGCACTGAAGGCGAGCACGAAGGTTAGGAGATACAGCGCCAGTGGCAGGATCCAGAGGAGTGGCACCGCGGCAATGTCGGTCGACACGAACGTCGTGACCGCCAGCATCAGGCTGGATGGGGCTAACGCCAGGACCAGCCACCGGAAGCGACGACTCCAGGGTATCGCCGCGGCGGTCTCCCTGGCCGATGTCGGCAGATCGGGCGCACCCGACTGTTGGGCGGACCGACGCCACAGCGTCGCGGCGCAGAGCATGGAACCCAACGCGAACGCCGCGTACCCAAAGACCCAAACGCTCGCCTGAGTCTGCAACCGCAACGACGGCTCGACCACGATCGGGTAGAGCAGAAGGCCGGCAAGGCTCCCCAAATTGCTGGCGCTGTAAAGGAAGTAGGGGTCCCTCGCGGCGCTGTGGCTCGTGGAACAGAACCATTTCTGAAGCAGCGGGGCGGTCGTGGCCAGCAGGAAGAAGGGCAGTCCGATGAACCGCACCAGTAGCAGGAGGAGCCACACGAAGGGGTTGGCCTCGGGAGACCGCGCCGCGCCGTCGAGCGTGAGTTGCAGCGTCAGGAAAGACCCGACCAGGAGCAGGAGGTGCAACGCTGCATGCCGGCGCACCCCGAGCCAGGCGGGGCCGGCGTGGGCGTAGGCATAACCCGCCAGCAGCATGGCCTGAAAGAAGACGACGCAGGTGTTCCAGACGGCTGGTGCGCCACCCAGGAGCGGGAGCACCAGCTTTGCAGCCATCGGCTCGAGCAGGAAC
>JACDBQ010000851.1 GCA_013694845.1 Acidobacteriota bacterium | reverse complement strand
CATCGCCCTCCTTGCCGCCCGGGTAGTCACCGGGCGCCTCGTGAACAGCGGTCACTTCACTATCCGGAAAGGTGGCGGCGTAGAAGCGCGCCGCCTCATGCGCGTCCTTGTCGAACCTGAGGCAGATCGTGTTCTTCGGCTTCATGTTCGTGTGCTCCTTGTGCTCGATCAGGGCGAACGCCGTGGTTTCCGCGTCGAACGCATTGGGCGATTCGCCGCCGGGGCATCGTGCGACGTGGCAGTTGGCGGAGCGCCCAGGCTTTCTTCAGCGCGTCGTAGGCGGCGGAACCATCGCGGGGTCGAGCCGCCTCATCACCGCACGGAAGTCGGCCTCCGGCATCGCCGCGGTGGCTTCAGCCAGTGTATGCAAATTTTGGACAGCTGGACATATCTCCTAAGAACGCCTAACGGAATGATCTTGGAAGCCGGTGCGCTACGCCGCAATAGGCGGTCCGAACCAAGTGGTGAGCGCGTCGGCGAGCCCCAGCTGGGTCAGGTCTCCCACCCAGGCCACGTATCCGTCGGGCCGAATCAACACGGCGGTGGGAGCAGTGACCGCCCCGACTGCCGGAAGCGCCCACGTACCGACGTATTTGGCGTCGATCAGCTGAACGCGATCTGCCCATGGAGTGATCTCGAAGCCGCCGGGCTCACCGAGGTTGAGTAGCACCGGCCGGGCATCGTGCAGGAGGGTGAAGACCCGCCGCGGGCCGTTGTCGGTGACCAGATCGAGGTCGGGCATGCGGCGCCCCAGCAGCGGGTGTCCCTCGCCGAGGTCGTAGTGAATGTCCAGACCAGACAGCATCACGGCGAATCGTTTGCGCGGCTCGTCCATCGTGAGGAGCTCGGCCATGGAGTCGCGCAGGGCTTCGTGCGCTCGTCCGGGCGGCGAAGCGCGACCGCCGCCATCGTGTTGCGCAGCACGCGGGCAGCGACCGAGTGGCGCTCGGCATGGTAGGTATCCAGAAGGCTTTCCGGCGATGTTCGCTTGACCACCTGGGCCAGCTTCCATCCCAGATTCACCGCATCCTGTACACCGGTGTTGAGGCCCTGTCCACCGTCCGGGGCATGCACGTGGGCGGCGTCGCCGGCCAGCAGGACCCGTCTGTGGCGGTAGGCCGCGGCCTGCCGGGTCATGTCGGTGAACCTGGAGATCCAAGTCGCACTGTGGACCCCGTAGTCGGTCCCGTATACGACGATGAGCGCCTCGCTGAGATCACGCAGGGTGGGTTCGCCGGTGTGTCCGACGTGCTGTTCGGTCACCATGACCCGTCCCGGCCCCCCGTCCTTGTAGACCACCTCGCCGTCGTGGATCTCGTACTCCACCTTGCCGAGGGCATGGACGCCGATGGCGTCGTGGCGGATTTCCAATTCCGGCTCCTCGGCCATCCCGACCTCGGCGATCAGGCTGCTGATGGTCGGGTCCCACCCGGGGAGCTCGATGCCGGCTGCTTTACGGACCAGGCTGCGTCCTCCGTCGCACCCGACGAGATATTCCGCCCGTAGCGACTGACCGTCGGACAGCTGGACGTCGACGCCGGTGTCGTCCTGTTGCGGCGCCCGCTCACCTTCCACCTCGCCCAGGCGGGGTTGTCGTTTCAGTGTTTCCGGGAGATTGCCCGGTTGCTGAGAGAGCGCCTCGCAGAATAGCCACTGCTCACAAAGATCTCACCGGGTCCTCACGACTTCGCGCGGACACTCTGGCATCCTGCCGCCGACCCCGTGCTCACCTCATCGTTCAAAGTTTAGCTGGCGTAGATCAGAGAGGCCTCATCATGAAGATTCTCCGCGCGACACACCTGGGCATGTGCTTCGGCGTGCGCGACGCGATCGCACTGGCGCTCGCGGAGGCGAATGCCGGACCGCTCACTATCCTTGGGGACCTCGTGCACAACCCCACCATCGTCGGCGAGATGCGCGCCAGGGGAATCGCGACGGCGCCTGCAAGCCGACGAAAGAACGTCAGGACGCCGCCGTCGACATGGCGCGCCGGTGCGACGTGGTCGTCGTGATCGGCGGCGCAGCCAGCAACAACACGCGGGAACTGGTGAAGACGTGCGGGCGCTACTGCGCGCGCGTTCACCACGTCCAGACCGAGGCTGACCTGCGGCCCGAGTGGTTCCTGGACACGGCCGTCGTCGGGGTCACGGCGGGGACGTCGACCCCGGACGACGTGATCGAGCGCGTCGAGCGGTGGATCCGAGAATTGCTGACAGGGAGGGCCGCCTCGCCCCGGCGGAGGAGATCGGCCGCCCCGTGAACTGCGCTTCTCACCCACATCTCACGCGTCGCTCATCGAACGGTGACGACTCCGGCGGTTCGAACGCCGATCATGCCCGTATGAACACTCATATGAACTTACATACTGGCAACGTATCCGTCCTGCTGGGACTCCCCGCCGTCCTGCTTCTTCCCTCTTCGACTCGTGTCGCTGATGAGCGCGACGGTGAGGTGCATGGCCGAATCGTATACCGTCCGACGCAAAGGCCCACACCATTCCACACGACCGCAAGTTCGCGCGACTGCGCGCAACCAGGCCGTTTGTAACTCGGTCCGGACCGAGTTGTTTTAGCCGACGGCGCCATTTCCTCTTGACACGTTTTCAGTCGTGTTTCGGCTCTCGCGGCACGCGGTCGTTAGAACGCCCACCAGGCCCTCCGTCGTCGCGCGAGAACAGCGATCAGACGCCGACATGGCTGGCGCGCATCGTCGACTGAGAGTCGCCGGTTCGAGGGCATTCTGAGAGGGCGGAAAAAGAGCGTGCTACAAACGAGCATGACGCTCCTCACAGATCTCTCAAACGAAGAACTCCCGACCGAAGTATCGCGGCTTGCGCTGCGCGAGCGGCAGGCGACGGCGGCCCTGATCCGTTGTCTCATGGAAGTGGACGCGCGGCGCCTGCCGGCGCTTCTCCTCCATCTCGAGTTGCACCACCTCGTGCCATTCGCCGCCGACGGTGGACCGGACGCAAGCAACATCGAGCTGCGCTGCCGTACGCACAACCTCTATGAGCGGAGCTGTTCTTCGGCGCGGAGGTGGTCAGGGAGTCACACGTGCTGTGGGGTCGGACTCGGTCCGGACCGAGTGTGCCAGTGCTCCCCGAGGAGCCGCAGGACATCTCAGGCCAGGTGCGACAGGCGCTGAAGGCCGGCGCGGTCAGCGCTTTGCTGGTGTACGTCGGCACCCGCATCGGTACACGCTTTCTGAGCTGGCCGCTGCTCGCTGTCGGCGGCTTTCTCGTCGTCATGACCGTCTACACGCTCGTGGTCCTCTGGAAGCCCGAGTGGCAGGCGCGATAGGCGGATCGGCCGCTGGGTCACCCGCCGGTCCCGTCATCGCTGCGGCGCCGGGCGATCCACTCGGCACTTCGCCCTTGGCGGCGGGGAGCTGCAAGCGTGGTCGTTGCTGCGCTGTCGCCGCTACGGCAACTCTTTGATCTTGGCCTCGATGAGCGGGAGACCCTCGCGCAAGCCGTCCGGTTCGACTCCGCCGTCGATCAAGAGGTAGAGGGCGGACTGGAGCGTCTCCGGTTCCCACCGGTTCTCACATTTGTCGAGCCCTTTTCGGGTCCACTCCAGAAATCCCGCCCGGTCGCCCGCGTACAGGCGGATCTCAGCCAGATCGAACATGCACCACGGTGGATCGAAGGGCGGGATCGCTTCCGCCTGTGCCTGACGCATCTTTCCGGCTAGGAACAGCTGGCGCCGCAGCCTGTCGTCAATATTCAGCGCGCGCGCGGTTCGAGCGCCGAGCTTGAGCCCCATCAGGAGCGGATAGGGATGGCCGCCGGACACCTCCGTCGCACGCTGATACATCAGTGCTGCTTCCTCGAGGCGACTGCTCTTGCGCAGGATGCCGCCCAGAGACGCAAGCGCATCGAAGTCCTGGGGATTCAGCGCGACCGCCTTTCGCAGCGACGCCTCTCCCTTCGCAAGCTGCTTGTCTCGCGCTTCCTGGATGCCCTTCTCGCGCCAGGCATCGGCGTAGTTCGGCTGAAGCTCCGTCGCCGCGGTGAGTTCATCGATTGCGGCTTTCAAGTCTCCGATATCCTTCAGAAGGATGCCCAACCGCACATGAACGAGGGCGTTCCCCTCCCCTACGCTCAAGGCCCGGCGCAGCTTCGCGATGGCCGCGGGCCGATCGAAACGCCGGAGGGCATTCTCGGCGTCGAGCAGCAGCGGCTGCACTTCATCGCGGTTCGGTTCCTCCTTCTGGGCTTTCAGCGCAATTTGCACGGGGCTGTCCAGGGCATTCTGCTCGAGCGATTCCCGCAGTACTCTCTCGACCAGCCTGCGCGCTTCGCCTGCGTTGTCCTCGGGCTGATAGCTGTACGGGAACGCCTTGATATGATTGATGTCGAACGGTATCGTTGCGTCACCTTGGCGGAAGATGGCCGTGCCCGACTGGCGGACCGCGTGCCGGACGCCGATCTCGTACAGGACGTTGGCATTGAGCCCCGAGATGTCGGCAAGGGCGAAGCGCGACTCGTTCAGATACTGAAACATTTCCTGACCGATGTCGCCCGCGAAGAAGTCCCTGTCCGTTCGAGCGGGCTGGAGCGTGCCGCCACCCTCCTTCCCCGGCAGCGGTACCGCCCTGATCGCCGGCTCGAAGATCCGGTCATAGATCCAGTCGAAGTTCACCTGCTGGTTGCCGACGGTCTTGGTGCCGAACGGCATGATGACGAAGCAGGTCTTCGTGTAGTCTCGCGGCATCGGCGCCTCGCACACTTCTCTGAGGTGAACGTAACTGTCAGCGAGCCGGATGATATCGCAGAATCACCGGCTGTCGCCCCACTGGGCGGGAGCCGGGAGCTGCGTCGCCCGGCTCCGATCGGCGCGAAGTCGTCAAACGTACAGGTGCGAAACTCGGTCACCAGTCCCTGTTTCATTCAGACATGTTCAGACGGCGCTTTCCCTGGTTCGATCGACTCCGTGATGGACCCGCACCGACCGAGGCAGATGGACAGGCATCAGCAACCCCGGTGGTGTTCATCTCGTACGCACGTGAAGACCGCGGCTTTGCGCGCTCGCTCGCGAGTTCGCTCGAAGGGCAGGGGTTGCTCACCGTTGCAGACTGGAAGATCCCGACGGGCAGCGATTACAAAGAGTGGATCGCGCGCAGCATCGACGAGTCCACCGCCTTCCTGTTCATCATGTCCGAGTGGTCCATTGACTCGGAGCCGTGTCTCGGCGAGCTTCGCCGTGCCGTCCACCAGCAGCTGCGACTGCTTCCGGTCGTGCGGCGGCGCGTCCCGGATGAACGAGTCCCCTCCGAGCTGCGGTTGCCAAACTGGCTGTTCTTCGAGGATGAAGACAACAAGGAGGCTCAACTTCTCGCGCTTGTGCGCGACGCGCGCACTGATTTGGACGCCGACTTGGAAGAACGTGAGTGGCGTCAGCGCGACGGCCAGTGGGAGCGAGCCGGCCGTCCCAAGTGGTTCATGGTGGCACCTTCCTTGGACCGGTTGGCGAAGTCCTATCAAGCAGCGTGACAGGAGCGTGACGCGACAGACACGCCGCAGCTGCACCAGGCCTACCTCGCTGCTGTGCGCCGCGCGTACAGGCAGCAGAAGGTCACCCTC
>JACDBQ010000844.1 GCA_013694845.1 Acidobacteriota bacterium | reverse complement strand
CCGCGGCGGCGGGCGCGCCTCCGCGGGCGGGTCGCGCAAGGCGTCGCGCGCGGGCTCGCGCAAGTCCTCAAGTGGAGACTCGCGCAAGTCGTCAGGTGGGGGCTCGCGCAAGTCGTCAGGCGGCGCGCGCGCCGCTGGCGCGAGCAAGGCATCGGGTGGAGGCTCACGGAAGCCTGCCTCCGGGGGCGGGCCTCGGAAGGCCGGGTCAAGCGGCGGTGGTGCCCGCAAGTCGTCTTCAGGCGGTTCGCGCAAATCCTCCGTCGGCGGCCGCACATCCTCCGGCGCCCGTTCACGGACATCGTCCGGCGCTGGTTCGCGCAAGACGAGTGCTGGTTCGCGCAAGACGAGAGGGGGCCGCGCCCGCCAGAGCCCGGGCGGTGGCTCGCGGAAGTCGTCCGGCGGCTCGCGCAAGACGGGCAGCAGCCGCAAGCGCCGCTGAAGGTGGCGCGGGGCCGGCATCTGACCTGAGCGTGGACAGGCAGCCGAGATGGGTGGGCAGGCACCTACGTCGCAGGGGCCTGCCCCCGGCAGCAGCCGTCGACCCGCGTCACATCGTGTAATCTAGCCGAACCCCCGACCAACATGCGTACACAGACTGTGCTCTGCGCCGCTGCCGCGGCCCTCTACCTTGCTGCTCCCACGGCCTACATCGCTCAATCAACCGGCGCCGCATCGAGCGAAAGACACCTGAAGCACATTCGCCAACTCACGCGGGGTGGCGAGAACGCCGAGGCGTACTTTTCGTCTGACGGCCAGCGGCTGGTGTTCCAGTCGACGCGCGAGGGGGTGCCATGTGACCAGATTTTCACGATGTCGATCGACGGGTCCGACGAGCGCCGGGTCAGCACCGGCACGGGCCGGACCACGTGCGGCTACTTCTATCCGGGGGCCTCGGATCTTCTCTTCGCTTCGACCCACGAGACGGCCGCCGCCTGTCCGCCGAAGCCGAGCTTTGCACGCGGCTACGTCTGGCCGATCTATGACGGGTATGAGATCTACCGGGCGACCGCGGCGGGGGGACTCACCAGGCTCACGACCTCTCCCGGCTACGATGCCGAAGCGACGATCGCACCGGACGGCGTGATCACGTTCACCAGCGTGCGGGATGGGGACATGGAGATCTACTCCATGAACCAGGACGGAAGTGGGGTTCGTCGCTTGACGCACCGCCCCGGCCCGGATGGCGGGCCGTTTTTCTCCTGGGATGGCACGCGCATCGCGTTCCGCGGACGCTCGTTCACGCCTGGCGCGGAGATGGACGATTACCGCGCGTTGCTCAAGCAGGCGTTGTGGCGTCCCACTGAGCTGGAACTGTTCGTCATGGATCGCGACGGCGCGAATGTCCGCCAGGTCACGAAGCTCGGTGGCGCCAACTTCGCTCCCTCCTGGCATCCTGACGGCAAGCGGCTGATTTTTGCCTCGAACGCCGCGGATCCGAAAGGGCGGAACTTCGATCTCTACCTGGTGAATCTCGACGGCACCGGGGTCGAACGGGTGACCTTCAACGAGACGTTCGACGGATTCCCGATGTTCTCGCCGGATGGCAAGCGCCTCGTGTTCGCCTCGAACCGGCAAGCCCGGACCGAGGGGGAAACGAACGTCTTCATCGCCGACTGGGTCGATTGACGCGCTGCCGGCGAAGCGGTCACCCGCGCGGCGCGGCGAGACGCGCGGCTCGCGTGTTCAGATAATTCCGCTCCGGAGTGCTCGCCGTTCGGCCGGCTGCTGCGCGATACCGCTCGTGGCTCCCTCGCGGTCCCCGGCCATCTCGAGCAGGTGGCCGCGGACCGCATCCAGACGGTAGTGGCCCGCCATCTGTTCATGCCTGTCGAGCGGCTCAAGCAGTTTGAGTCCCGCAATCGGGCCATCGACCATGGCCGCCGCGATGGCGTGATTGAGCGTGACCATCGGGTTGGCGGACATGCGTTTCAGGAGTGAGTAGAGGGCCAGGATCTGCGGCCAATCGGTGACCTCCGCGCGTGCGGCTTCGTCGTGGACGGCCGCGATCGTCGCCTGCAACTGGTACGAGCCGACCGACCCACGCGACAGCGTTCTGGTGATCAGGTCTACTCCTTCGGCGATCACCGTGTGATCCCACCGCGTGCGGTCCTGTTCGGTCAGCGGGACCAACTCGCCGTCAGGTCCCGTCCGCGCCATGCGCCTCGCATCGGTCAGCAGCATCAGGGCCAGCAGACCTGCGACCTCGCCATCTTCGGGCAGGAGATGATGGACGGCGCGGGTCAGCCTGATCGCTTCGTACGACAGGTCACCCCGTTGGAGCGTCGCCCCGATGCTGCTGGCGTAGCCTTCGTTGAAGATCAGGTAGAGCACGTGCAGCACGGCGCCAAGCCGTTCTGTTCGTTCGCGGTCAGTGGGCATGCGAAAGGGCACACCTGACGTCTTGATCCGTGCCTTGGCCCGGCTGATCCGCTGAGCCATCGTGGCCTCCGGAACCAGGAAGGCATTGGCAATCTCGGCTGTCGTGAGTCCGCCGACGGCGCGCAAGGTGAGGGCAATCGCCGACGGTCGCGTAAGGGTGGGGTGACAGCACATGAAGAGCAGGATTAGTGTGTCATCCTGCGTCTCTGCCCGCTCATCATCGGGCGATGGCGCGACCTGAAGGTCGGCCGGCGTCTGCATCACGACGGCGGTTTCGCGTCGCCGCCGGGCCAACTCAGACCGGATATGATCGGTCATCCGCCGTGCTGCGACGTGGATCAGCCAGCCGCGCGGGTTCTCCGGCACACCGTCGGCCGGCCACTGCACGGCAGCAGCGAGCAGTGCCTCCTGCACAGCATCTTCCGCCGCGGAGACGTCTCCGAAGCGACGCACGACCTCGCCAGTGAAGCCCACAGCGCGTCCGTTACATGTCCACGGGCGGGGCGCTCATCACTTCCCGCACCTCGATGGGCATGTTCAACGGCACACCGGCCTGACCGGGGGCCGCCGAGGCGCGGGCGGCGATCTCGTAGGCCCGCTCGCGGCTGTCGCAGTCCACGATCCAGTAGCCGGCGAGAAACTCCTTGGCCTCGGGGAACGGGCCGTCGGTCACCTCTGGAGCCCCGCTCTTGCTGGCGCGGGCGACCCGGGCCTCTTCCGGCCCTGCCAGGCCTTCGGCCCCCACCAGCTCGCCCGCCTCGGCGAGCTCCTTGCTGAAGCGCATCATGAAGCCGATGTGCGCGGTGATGTCCGCCGGTGGCCACGTGCCGATGCCGGCGTCTTTCCATCCGGCTCGCGGCGCGTGCATCATCAACATGTATTTCATGCCTGGTCCTTCCGTTTCCGCCGCCATGATTGACGGTGTCATCTGTAAGTCGGGGCATGCGCCGAGCTCTCGACATGCCCTGGGCGCGGTTCCCTGCGATGGAGGATCAGGGTAGCAGTTGCAACGACAGGGCGGCTGCCATCGGCTGGAAATGACGGCGGTCGGTCGTCGCAATCCGTGAGAGGCCTAGCGTTTCCGCGAGAGTGACGACCGAGGCGTCGACGAAACCGACGTCGAGATCCTCGAACCTGCGGTTCAGTTCCAGGACGCGCGCATAGCCACCCCGTGGCAGGTCGGCGACCAGGTAGTAGCCGGCGGCGATCCCCTCGTAGAACGTCCGGCGGCTCCTGGCGCCGAGGCGTTCGCCGAGCAGCCAGTCG
>JACDBQ010000832.1 GCA_013694845.1 Acidobacteriota bacterium | reverse complement strand
CGCCAGCGCTGAGCCCAGGTCTGCCCGACCGGCGCCGACGGTCCGCAGGATCTCGAAAGCCGCGAGCCGCGCGGGTGCGAGCATCTATTTATCGGCGGGGCCCCCTGCACCCCGCCTGGCGCCCTTCACTCGCTCCCGCTCCGTTCCGGTCGCGTCGGTCGTGGCGGGATCCCCGGCTAGATCGCGACTCGTGTCGCGCGCTATCAGGGCCCCCGGTTCGATCCGTCGGCCGGCCATGAAGTCGCGCGCCGTCATCACCCGCTTGCCCTCCGGCTGCACCTCGAGGATGTGCAGGATGCGTCCGTCGCCGGCCGCCACAGCCAGGACACTGCCGCTTGCTGTCGTAATCGTGCCGGCCACGTCGGCCGACAGGTCATCGCTGAGCCGGGTGCGATGAATCGAGCATCGAGTGCCGTCGAGCCGGGCTGTGACCAGGGGCCAGGGCTGGAGCCCGCGAACGAGGTTGTGGATCTGCGCGGCCGGCAGCGTCCACTCGATCGCTCCCTCCTCACGTTCTATCTTGCGCGCGTAGGTCGCCCCCGCATGTTCCTGCGGCACGTCGACGGCGGTGCCGCCGGCCAGGCGATCGATCACGTCGAGGGCGAGGACGGTGCCGAGCTCCGCCAGCGCCCGCTCGACCTCGGGCGTCGTTTCGTCCGGCCCGATCGGGCGGCGACCGGCCGAAAACATCGTCCCGGCATCGAGCTCGGTCACGACTCGCATGATGGTCACCCCGGTCTCAGCGTCACCGTCGATTACGGCGCGGTGAACCGGGGCAGCGCCACGATATTTCGGCAGGAGGGAGGCGTGGATATTGATCATGCCGAGCCGCGGGAGGCGCAGCACCACGTCCGGAATGATACGCCCGTATGCGGCCACGACGCCGAGATCCGGCGACACCGCCCGCAAGGCGTCGAGGAAGGTCTCTGCCTTCAACCGCGTGGGCTGCAGCACCGGGATGCCGGCCGCTTCGGCGACCACCTTCGTCGACGTGGGCTGATGCTTCTGCCCGCGTCCGCGCGGGCGGTCGGGTTGTGACACCACGGCCACCACGGAGTGAGCGGAGCCGATGAGCGCTCGAAGCGCGGGTACGGCGAACTCAGGCGTGCCAAAGTAGACGATGCGCAAGGGCATGGCCAGGGTTCACCACTTCCCGGATCGGCGCAGCTTCTGCACCTTGCGAACGATCACCTCGCGTTTGATCCCCCTCAGGCGATCGACGAACAGGGCGCCGTCGAGATGGTCCATTTCATGTTGCAGCGCACGGGCAAGAAGACCGGTGCCTTCGATCGTCGTCGGGTTTCCCTCCCGGTCCATTCCGTTCACGATGGCCCGTGTGGGTCGGACCACCGTGGCGTTGAACCCCGGGATGCTGAGGCATCCCTCCTCCTCGATCTGCATGCCCTCGCACGCGACGAACGCCGGGTTGATGAGCTCGTGCAGCTCGCCGGTCTGCTTACCGAGGGTCACGTCGATTACGAAGATCCTCAGCGGAACGCCGATCTGCGGCGCCGCGAGCCCGATACCGGGTGCGGCGTACATCGTTTCTGCCATATCCCGCAACAGCGTCCGTAGCTCGTCATCGAATTTCTCGACTGTCCGCGCCCGCATGTGCAGCGCGGAGTCGCCGTATCGGAGGATCGGCCGGATCATTCGTGAGTGTGAAAGCGCGCCCGGACCGCGGCGGCCGACGATATCAGGGCGCGATTGAGCTCGGCCATCGAATCCCCGCCGAACTTCGCGACCAGCGCGCCGGCCAGGACCAGCGCGACCATGGCTTCGCCCACGACGGCGGCCGCAGGCACCGCGCAGACATCACTGCGCTCGATCGCGGCCGCGGCCTCGGTCATGGTGGCGAGATCGACCGATCGCAATGGCTTCATCAGGGTCGAGATCGGCTTCATCCAGGCGGAGACACGAAGGTCTTCGCCGTTGGTGACGCCCCCTTCCACGCCGCCGGCATTGTTCGTCGGCCGCGCGATGCCGGTCGAACGCGACAACGTCTCGTCTCGAACGATCTCGTCGTGGACCCGTGAGCCAGGCCGGAACGCCACCTCCGGTCCGAGGCCCAGACCAACCGCCTTGATCGCCGGGATCGACATCAGCGCCTGCGCGAGCAGGCCGTCGAGCTTGCGATCCCACTGCGTGTAGCTCCCCAGCCCAGGGGGCACGCCGGTCGCGATCACCTCGAAGGCCCCGCCCTTCGTATCACCCGCGGCGCGGGCCGCGTCGACTTCAGCGATCATCCGCGCCTCGGTTTCGGGATCCACACACCGGAAGGGCGCGTTGTGACTGAGTGCGGCCGCGCGTTCGAACGACACGGCCGCGCCTTCGGCCAGCCGCGCGGCTCCGACGGCGAAAACGTGGCT
>JACDBQ010000736.1 GCA_013694845.1 Acidobacteriota bacterium | reverse complement strand
CCGGACGCGTACTGGGATACCTCGAAGAACAAGGTCGTGAGCAACATGCATCCGAGTCCGCGCGTTGTCATCATCCCGCTGTTCGATCCCGTTTACTACGAAACCGGCAAACAGAACAGCCGAAACGCCGATCTCAAAGCCGTCAACTACCTCGGGTTCTTCATCGAACGCATGCGCGGCGGGGAAGTGGAGGGTCGGGTGACCCCGGTTAGTGGCCTGCGCAAGGGCACTGGCTTCGGCCCGTCGCCGATCTACGCCTTTCCCAAATCGATTCGATTGGTTCAATAGTCATGGCGCAGCTCGCGGTTTCTGTTGTCAGCAACGACGATCACTGCAAGCGCGAGATGGCGCGCATGCTGCGGGCCTGTGGTGTGCCGATTGGCATCGTCGAGGAACGGCGGGCCGGCGACACCGCTGTCTCGGACGTCTACATCATCGACATCCGGGCCGACGCGTCGTCGGGCATGGCGACGATCGAGCGTCTCCGGGCCGCGCATCCCGGTGTCGCGATTTTCGCCGTGGCATCGAACACCGAGCCTGATCTGATTCTCCAGGCCATGCGCGCCGGTGCCAACGAGTTCTTTCCGTGGGCAGCTGGCGGCATCGCCCGGGGCACCGAGGAGTCGTTCCAGGGGGCCGTGCGCAAGACCGCGGCGAGGCGTGACGCAGCAACCGCCGGGGCCCGGCAGCCGTGTGTGACCCACGTGTTCCTGGGCGCCAAGGGTGGCGCGGGCACGACCACGGTGGCGGTGAACTGCGCGGTCGAACTGGCGCGTCTGACCAAACGGCCGACCGCGATACTCGATCTCAAGCCGTGCCTCGGGGAAGTCGCGCTGTTTCTGGGTGTGCGGCCACGCTTCACGGTGCTGGACGCGATCGAGAACCTCCACCGTCTCGACCGGGACTTCCTCAAGGAGCTCATGTCCCGGCACAAGTCGGGTCTCGACATCCTGGCGGGCTCGGAACAGTTCGACCGGCCCAACGCCCAGGACGCCGTGGCTCTCGAGGAGCTGCTGCGGATCCTCGGCAAGCTCTATGACTACATCGTCATCGACGCCGGAAATCTGATCAACGCCTGTGCCGTCGCCGCGCTCTATGCGGCCGATACCGTGTTTCTGGTCGCGAACCCCGACGTGCCGTCGATCCGGAATGCGCAGCGGCTGGTCGATCGCGTCCGGCAGCTGGGCGCCGGCAGCGAGCGGATCCGCGTGCTGCTGAACCGGACCAGCGACCAGCACCTGATTGCGCCCAAGCAGATCGAGACCGCTCTCGGTTACGGCATCCACCATTCGTTCTCGAGTGACTACCGGACGGTTTCGACCGCGCTGAACTCCGGCGTCCCGCTCACGTTGACCAATCACTCCGAGATCTCGGCCCAGTTCGGCAGCTTCGCCAAGCAACTGCTCGGCATGGAAGAAGCCAAAGTCGAGCCCGAGCGTCGGCGTCCCTTCCTCGGCATTCTCTAGTCAGGGGTTCGTGTCATGAGTCTCATGTTGAACACTCCAATGCTGCCGGCGGCAGCGCCGAAGGCCGGCCGTTTCGATGCACCGCGCCCTCAGTACCTGGAGCTGAAGGCGAACGTCCATCGCAAGCTGCTGAACCGGCTGAACCTCGAAGCCCTGGCCTCGGCCGAACGCTCGCGCGCCGAAGCGGAGATCAGGACCCTGCTCTTCGAGCTGATCGCCGAAGAGTCCATGCCGCTGAGCATGAGCGAACGAGAGGCGATTCTCGGCGACGTCATCGACGAGGTATTCGGCCTCGGTCCGCTGGAGCCGCTGCTGCGCGACCCGGGGATCAGCGACATCCTAGTGAATACGTTCAGCCATGTCTACGTGGAACGGGCCGGAAAGATCGAGCGCCTGCCCACCACGTTCCAGGACAACAAGCACCTGATGCGGGTGATCGACCGCATCGTCAGCGGCGTCGGTCGGCGAGTCGACGACAGTTCGCCGATGGTCGACGCGCGTCTGCCGGACGGCTCGCGCGTCAATGCCATCATCCCGCCGCTGGCGGTGGACGGCCCGCTTCTCTCGATCCGCCGTTTCCCGGCCGAGCGCCTCAAGGCGGAGGATCTGGTGGCGATCCGCTCGATGACCAAGCCGATGCTCGACTTCCTCGAGCACTGCGTCCGCTCGAAGCTGAACATGCTGATCAGCGGCGGCACGGGCGCGGGCAAGACGACGCTGCTCAATGTGCTGTCAAGCTTCATCTCGGAACGTGAGCGCATCGTCACCATCGAAGACGCCGCCGAGCTCCAGCTGCACCAGGAGCACGTCGCGCGGCTCGAGACCCGTCCGCCGAACGTCGAAGGCAAGGGCGCCATCAAGCAGCGACAGTTGCTGGTCAACGCCCTGCGTATGCGCCCGGACCGCATCGTCGTCGGTGAAACCCGAGGCGAGGAAGCGCTGGACATGCTCCAGGCGATGAACACCGGTCACGACGGATCGTTGACGACCGTCCACGCCAACACGCCCCGCGATTCACTGTCGCGAATCGAAACGATGATCGCGATGGGCGCGACTAACCTGCCCGAACGCGCGATGCGCCAGCAGATCGCCGCCGCCATTCAGATCGTGATCCAGCAGACGCGGATGGCCGATGGCACGCGCAAGGTCACCAGCATTTCCGAGATCACCGGCATGGAAGGTGACGTCATCACGATGCAGGAGATCTTCTGCTTCGACAAGCTCGGGGTCACGCAGGACGGCAAGGTGATCGGACGTTTCCGTGCGACCGGCGTCCGCCCCAAGGTGTGTGAGCGGCTCAAGGCATCGGGCGTGCACCTCCCCGGCGACATGTTCGAAGGTGTCACGGAGGTCCGGTAATGGCGATCGCAGTCGTGATCCTGGCGTTCATCATCGGAGTGGGTGTGGTACTGGGGCTCGCGCACGCGGGCTCGAAGGTGCCGGAGATGATGATGCGGCGCAAGCTCGATAGTCGCCTCCAGGAAATCTCTCTCGGCGACAAGCCGGATCCAGAGGCGGTGAAGACGCTCTTGAAGTCGTTCAACAGCGGTCCGCTTCCCAGCCTCGACCGCGCCTTCGGACAGACCGCGCGCGGTCACTCGCTTGCCGCATGGATCGACCAGTCGGGGACCAGGGCAAGTCTCAGCGCGGTGCTTCTGATCGCAGTGGTCTCCGGCCTGCTGGTCGCGTTTGTCCTGGCGATGTTCACGCGCTCGCCCATTTCCCTGCCGATTGGCTTCGGGATCGGATTCGCGCTGCCATTCGTCGTGCTCCGCAGCAAGAGGACCCGGCGAATGCGCGCCTTCGAAGAGCAGTTCCCGGAAGCCCTCGACCTGATCAGCCGCGCCCTCAAAGCAGGGCACGCGTTCGCAACCGGCTTGAAGATGGTCGCCGATGAGATGTCGGAGCCTGTCGGACCCGAGTTCCGCAAGACCTTCGATGAACAGAACTTCGGTCTTCCGCTGAAAGACGCGCTCGAGAACCTGACGATGCGCATTCCGCTGCTCGACGTGCGGTTCTTCGCGACCGCCGTGCTGATTCAGCGCGAGACGGGCGGCAATCTCTCCGAGATTCTCGAGAACCTGGCCCATGTCGTTCGTGAGCGCTTCAAGATCCTTCGCCAGGTGCGGGTGTACACGGCGCATGGCCGGCTGACCGGCTACGTGCTGCTGGCGCTTCCGGCCTTCCTGTCCATCGCCCTGATGTTCATCAATCCCGAGCATATGAACCTGCTGTTCCGCGAGCGGATGGGCCAGATGATGCTGATGGGCGCGCTAGTCATGCAGACATTCGGGTTCATTTGGATCAAGCAGATCGTCAAGATCGAGGTGTAGCGTGCCGATGATGCTTCCGTTTCTCGCCTTCGTCTTCGGCACCGCCCTGGTCGGCGGTGCGGCGTTGCTGCTGATGCCGCGCCGTACCGTGGCGATCGACCGCCGGCTCGCCGAGCTGACCGCTTACCACGACGACGCCGAACCGGCGAAGCCGCGGTTCGAGACCGTCATCGGCATCTTCAAGCGGATCGGCGACAAGATGCCGCGGTCGCCCAAGGAGATGGGGACTCTGCGGCTCCGTCTGGTACAGGCGGGTTTCCGGCGCGACGAAGCGGTGACGATCTTCTTCGGGGTCCGGGTGCTCTTCGCGATCGCCCTCTTCCTGATGCTGTCGAACGCGATCATCATCCGGCCCAACATGATGATGGCGCTCGGCGGCCTGGCGCTCGGTTATGTGCTGCCCGGAATGGTGCTGGCCCGCCTCGCGAAACGGCGTGCGCACCGCATCCGGCTGTCGCTCGCCGACGCGCTCGACCTGCTGGTTGTCAGCGTCGAGGCCGGC
The DNA here is from genome assembly GCA_013694845.1 of Acidobacteriota bacterium. Taxonomy (GTDB): domain Bacteria; phylum Acidobacteriota; class Vicinamibacteria; order Vicinamibacterales; family 2-12-FULL-66-21; genus JACDCA01. The sequence continues at coordinate 8,394 of JACDBQ010000736.1, read as the reverse complement.
CTCGGGCTCGACCAGGCGATGACTCGGGTGGGCACGGAGCTCGCGTTCGCGCATCCGGAGCTGTCCGACGAACTGAAGCTGATCAACCTCGAGTTGCGCGCCGGCAAGGCCCGGTCCGAGGCCCTTCGCAACCTGGCCGACCGCACCGGCGTCGACGATCTGAGCTCGCTGGTGACGATGCTCATTCAAACCGATAAGTTCGGCACCAGCGTCGCGCAGTCCCTGCGTGTCTATTCGGAGACGCTCCGGACGAAGCGCCGCCAGCGCGCCGAGGAAGCGGCGGCAAAGACCGGCGTGAAGATGGTGTTCCCGCTGGTGCTGTGTATTTTCCCGTCGATCTGGATCGTGACCATCGGTCCCGCGGCCATCAAGTTCATGACCGTGCTGTTCCCGATGGTTCAGAACATGAAGCAGTACTAGGGGCGGGATGCGGGATGCGGGATGCGGGATGCGGGATGCGGGATTAGGGATTGGGGATTAGGGATTAGGGCCTGCTGGACACCACGATGACCATGACACTGACCGAGGCGCCGCCGAAAGCGGCTGCGCAACCGACGCCACCACCGCCGCCGGCAACGATTGTCGAGTCGGGACTCAATCCCGAGACGCTGTCCCAGCTGCTGTTGAAGACGCTGATCGGCGGCGAGGCGAGCGGCAGCGGCCTGGCGGACCGCCTGAAACTGCCGTACTCGCTGCTCGAGGCGCTCGTCCAGCACGCGCGGGTCGAGAAGCTCGTCGAGGTGCGTGGCGCGAGCGGAGTCGGCAGCGCCGGCTATCGCTACGTGCTGACCGACCTGGGGCGTGATCGCGCCCAGCAGTGCATGGACGTCTGCCGCTACGTCGGCCCCGCACCGGTGCCGCTTGGACAGTACAACGCGTACGTGCGCGCCTGCATGTCGTCGCGAGTCCCGATCGATCGAGAGACGCTGGCGACCGGCTTCGAGCATCTGGTCGTGAACCGCGGCATGTTCGACCAGCTCGGGCCGGCGGTGAATTCGGGCAAGTCGCTGTTCCTCTACGGTGCGCCAGGCAACGGCAAGACAGTCGTCGCCGAGGGTATCGGCCGGGCGCTCGGGACCGACATGTACGTGCCCCACGCCGTCGACGTGGACGGCCAGGTCATCACCATGTTCGACCCGGTGAATCACCAGCGATCCGCTCCAACCTCGGAAGCGATCAGCGTCATTGCGGGGGCGTCGCAGGACCAGCGGTGGGAGCGGATCCGCCGTCCCGTGGTGGTCGTGGGCGGGGAGCTGACCCTCGAAATGCTGGACCTGACATTCAACCCGATCTCGAAGTTCTACGAAGCACCGATCCAGTTGAAGGCGAACGGCGGAGTGTTCGTCGTCGACGACTTCGGACGGCAGCGGATTCCGCCCCGCGATCTTCTCAATCGCTGGATCGTGCCGCTCGAGAGCCGGGTGGATTATCTGACGCTGCACACCGGGCGCAAGTTCGAGATCCCCTTCAACGTCTTCATCGTATTCGCGACCAACCTCAAGCCGGAGTCGCTCGCTGACGAGGCGTTCCTCCGCCGGATCCCGTACAAGGTCCTCGCGAAGAACCCCACCATGGATGAGTACTGTCAAATCTTCGAGCTCAACTGCCGGAAGCGCGGCCTCGCGTTCGATCCGGTCATGGTCGAGTACCTGGACCGGCGCTATTACCAGCCACGCGGACTGCAGATGCGCGCCTGCCATCCCCGCGATCTGGTCGAGCAGGTCGTCGATATCTGCCGGTATCAGCACAAGACACCCGTGATTACCCGGGAGCTGCTCGACATGGCCTGCGGAAGCTACTTTCTCGAAGAGACGGAGTCTCAGGGGGCCGGTGCATGAAGCCCGCGATGACCCTGCGACCCGGGGGGGCGGCCGTTGCCCTGGACTATTCAGCGCAGGCGCACCACATTACGGATCTGCTCGCCCGCGCAACCATCATCGTGCTGTTCTCGATGATGGCGGTGCGGTTCGGCAACGACTTTCTGCAGACGGGCCGGCTCACCGGGCTGTTCCTGCTGCTCAGTGAAGCGCTGGTCGTCGTGCTCACGCTCGTCCGCCGCTCGGCGCATTCGGTCGATCGGAGTGTGCGGGCGCGCGTGCTGACCGTCGTCTCCGTTCTCGGTCCCCCGCTGCTGGCCCCGGCCGCTGTCGCGGCGCTGGCGCCCGAGACCGCTACGGTGGCGCTATCGTGCGCAGGGCTGGCGATGGTCATCGGTGGGAAGATCACGCTGGGCCGTAGCTTTGCGCTGCTGCCCGCCAATCGCGGCGTGGTGTCGACCGGGGTCTATCGCTTGGTCCGGCACCCGATCTACATGGGCTACCTGGTGTCGCACGTCGCCTTCCTCGCGGCCAGTCCGTCGCTGTGGAATTGTGCGGCACTGTTCATCGCAGACGGGGCGCTGCTCGCGCGGGCGGCGTGCGAGGAAGAGACGCTGTCGAAGGACCCCGCCTACCGTGACTATCAGTCGCACGTGCGGTGGCGGGTCGTCCCCGGGGTGTTCTAGGTTCGCCGGCATCCCTGCCCGCAGTCCCGCCACCACCGGTGCCTGGGATTCTCTTCTCACCACCGAGCCGCGGACGATTCGACTATCGAGACGCCGCGGTGCGCCTCGGGCAGAGCCCTGCCCGGGATTCACAACTTGAGTCTCTGTGTTCCCTGGGTTCCGGTGGTTGGCGACAGCGGCCGCCAGTGATCCCGGTCCACTTCGTCTAGGCGCCGTCCGTCAGTCGAGCGATCGTGGCGCCGAGGTGCGCGCGCGTATCATCGGCGAAGCTCGCCACGAGGGGATGCCGGTCGAGGGCCTGTTGCACGATGCCGCGCTGCACGCCCCGGCCTCGACCGTGCACCAGGCGCACTTCGCGGAGCCCCGCGGCGTGCGCCTCGCTGATGTACTCGTCCACCACCGACGAAATATCTGCCGGCGCGAAGGCGTGGAGGTCGAGCTCCTGCTCGATCGGCACGCGGTGCGGCTCGCCTGGCTCAGCGGTCTGATTCATACTCTGCGGTGACCGACGTCGAAATGCCCCCCCTTACCGAAAAGTTTCCCGTGACCGTCATCCGACGTGGCTTGCAGGCGGCCACCAGGTCATCGAGGATCTGGTTGGTCACCGCTTCGTAGAAGATCCCCTGGTTACGGAACTCGACCATGTAGTACTTGAGGGCTTTCAGCTCGAGGCACAATTCGCCAGGCACGTAGTTGATCTGGATCTCCCCGAAATCGGGCAGGCCGGTCTTGGGACAGACGGAGGTGAACTCCGGGCAGCGGATCTCGATCTGGTACTCACGGCCAGGGCGCGGATTGGGAAAGGTCTCCAGCGTGGTAGGGGCCATGCGAAAAATTGTAGCATTCAGGCCGATTTTGCTGGGTTTCCGCGCCGCCCGTGATTGACACCGCAAAAAGGACAGCGATAGGATACCGGCTGACTTCAACCAGAGCAGACCGGAACGGAGCCGGCAACTGCCCGGCGGCGGAGTGCAGGGGCTCCGCCGATCAGAACGTTGTCTCTTTTCTCCGCAGCCGCCGATCGCGCGCGCGGCCGTTATGCGGGATGATTAAGCGCGCTCTAGCAAGGGGAATAGCACATGGCAGAGGCCCGCAGAATGGGCAAGTCGGAATTGTTCTCGCATTTCGCGGATCGCTTCGAGATGAAGCGGACACAGGCGCGGGAGTTCTTTGACGAGTTGAACACGCTCGCCGAGAAGGAGCTGAAGCGGTCGGGCGAGTTCGTGATTCCCGGGATGGTAAAGCTCGTCGTGCAGAAGCGGAAGGCGCGCATGGGTCGCAATCCCGCCACTGGCGAACAGATCAAGATCGCGGCGAAGACCGTTGTCAAGGCGCGGATCGCGAAGCAGCTGAAAGACACGGTTCTTCCGAAGAAGTAACGCGGCCGTTGCGACGACGGACGTCAAACGGATTACCCGGATTCGCGTGGATCCGTGTAGTCCGTTTTTCGGTACGCCGGCGGGTCACGACGCGGCCGAGAGCAGGCGGCTGTAGACGGTCGCCGGGGCGAGCCGTTCAACCCGTGACTCGAGGCTCGGCAACGTGTCGTCGTCGATGATGATCCTGTCGGATGCGCCGAGCACCACCTCACAGCTGTAGCGACGCCCGCCGCGGCCCGTGCGTCGCTCGTAATATCGCAGGGAATAGCTGCGGCCGTCGACTTCGATCTGATCCACCTTCACCAGCTTCAAGAACATCTCAAGCCCCCCCAAAGAAATTCAGAACTTAGAACGTAGAACTCAAAACTCAGAACCTGGAAAGCTCGCACGCAGAAGTCCGGACTCCGGAGTCGAACTTCGCGGTGAACGCTGCTCGTCCGTCTGCACGTCGCACGTCGCACGTCGCACATCGCACGTCGCACATCGTACGTCGCCCATCGCACGTGCGTCATCCCGCGATCAGCGCCATCGGCGGGGCGGCCGAACGCGGGAAATCGAGCACGAAAGTCGTCCCTCTGCCCACTTCGCTGGCGACCCGAATCCGCCCGCCGAGCTGTTCCACGATCTTGCTGGATATCGCAAGGCCCAGACCCAGCCCGCGCCGCTTGGTGGTGACGAAGTCCTCGAAGATCGCCTGCAGCCGTTCCGGCGGAATCCCAGAACCTGTGTCGTGAACCTTGACGATCACGCGCCCGGCATCCAGTTCGCTCGTCACCACCACCAGACCTCCGGGCGCCGTGGCCTGGATCGCGTTGAGGATCAGGTTGCGGTGGACGCGGCCCATCGCGAACAGGTCCGCCTCGATGTACGCGGGCTCGCGCGAGAGTTCCGAGCGGAGGGCCAGCCCGGCCATCTCCGCCTGTGGCGCGAGGGTCTCGACCGCTTCGGCAAGCGCGGCGTTGAGGTCTATGGGGAAGCGTTCGAGCGGCATGGGCCGCGCGATGTTGCGCAGGTCTTCCAGCACCCGTTTGACGGTCGCGAGCTCCCGCTCGACGGTCTGCCTGAATGTCGCCCGGTACTCCGCGTCGTCGAAAATCCGCTGGATCAACTTGCAGCTGTTGCCGATCGTCTGGATCGGATGGGAGAGATCGTGCACCAGGCCGGCCGCGATCCGGCCGAACATGACCTGCCGCTCCTGCTTGCGGATTTCCTCCTGCAGTTGAACGAGTCGGTCGGCCATCGCGTTGAACTGGGTGCCCAGTTGCGCGATTTCGTCCCGGCCGGTGAGCGCGACACGCGCGTTCATCTGCCCGGCAGCCAGTGCGTCGGTGACTTTCGTGAGCGCGAAGATCCGGCGGATGAAGGAGTGACCCCACCAGGAGCCGGCGGCAATCGTCGCGAGCAGCGCGATGCCGATCACGAGATAGAGCTGGCGTTCCAAACGGTAGGCGACCGCGAGCGCCTCATCCTCGGGCTGTTCGATGATGACCGTCCAGTCCGGAACGCCCACGCGGCTCGCGACGGCTACCATCCGGCCCGCGGCGACGTCCACCCGTGGCAGCTTGACCCTGTTGGGCGCGGCCATGTAGGCGGCCAGCTGGCGTTCATCCTGGGACGCCATCGAGCGATTCGCGACGAGTGACTTCAGGTCAGGGTCCCCGTGCGCGATGAATCGCCCCTTCTCGTCGATGAGCATCGCGAAGCCTCGTTGGCCCATCCGGATGCCATCCACGACCCGCCACAGCTCCTCGAGCACGATTTCAGCCACCAACCAGCCGCTCCGGGTTCCGCGTAACCGCACCGCGATGTGCGTCGTGGGCAGCAGATCTCGATCAACTTGCACCAGACCGACGAGAAAGGTGCTCGGCGTGCCGGCGTCCGAAGGGGGGACGGCGAAGGCCGGCGGCGTCGCCCCAGTTGAGACCACCGGTCGGCCGGAATCATCGTAGAGCGTGATCTCCCGGAGCTCGGGGAAATCCTGTTCGTGGTTGAGAAGGATCCGTCGCCGCTGCCAGTCGGCGAGCTGGGTACCCAGGAGCTGACTGCCGACCGAGCTCAAGACGCGCTGATTGCTGTTGAAATACTCCTGAAAGCGTTCGGCAACCTGGTCGGCAACGGCCAGGTGTCCTGCCGCCAGCGATTGCTCGGTCCCGTGTCGCAGAGATCTCACCGACACGAAGCCGTACAACAGCAGCGGGGCGACCGCTGCCGCCGCCACAAAAGCGGCGAATCGTGCCCGGATGCCCCTCATTTGTCAGCCGGCCTGTCGGCTGGCTGCCATTGCCAGATGTTGCTGAAAGGATCGTGGGTCGTGCTCTCACCGACACTGAATCGGGCGGCGACTGCGCGCGTCACTTCGGTCCAGGCAATGAACGCCGCCGGGGCATCATCATAAAATCGCTGCGCGAGTGCCGCGAGACACGATCGCATCTGGTCGTCGGACGTGCTGCGCCGCACTGCGTCCAGGAGCTCGTCGGCCCCGCGATACCCCGAGTTCTGAGCGGCGGCGTTTTCCGGGCCCGAGGTTCGCCAGAACCGGTACGTGAAGTCGAGTGATCGGCTGGCGTTCGTCTGCATCAGGTAGGCGTCGAAATTTCCGTCTTTCGCCCGTTTTATGAATGCGTCAAGCGGCACCAGCTCGATCTCCATATCGACCCCGATATCGAACAGTTGCCGCTGCACCATCAGTGCGATTCGCTCGTACTGGGGATCTTCGCTCCAGACCAGGCATTTGAACGAAAAACGCGACAGACGAAGCCCCTCCCTGCTTGCAGGAGGCAGTCGAAACCCCGCGCCGTCGAGCAACATCCTCGCGTGTTCCGGGTCGTGGGCGTAGCGCACAGGACGAGCAGGATAGGCCCAGTGAAACGGCCAGATCGGCCCCTCGGCCACGCGGCCGTGCCCTCGCATCGCCCGTTCGATGATGTCCTGCCGGTCCAACGCCTCACTCAGGGCTCGGCGAACGTCGACCACTCGCATCGCATGATGCCGTTGATTGAAGGCCAGGTAGACGTAGAACGGCTGAATGGATGAGTAGGTCTTTACGTTCGAACTGCCTTCCATGAACTCCACGGAGTCGCGGGTCACCTCCTGGACGACATCGACCTCCCCACGCATGAGTGCCGCCCAGGCGGCGCGGTGGGTGTTGTAGGTGACGATCTGCACACCGCTCAACGCCGAGCGCCCGCCGTGGTATGCCTCGAATCGGCGCGCTTCAGCGATCGGTGCGCGGCTGACCACCATGAAAGGGCCGGTCGCGATGTCCGGGAAGTCCGGGTGGGCGATCTGCAGGTCGCCCAGCTCTGGAAGGAGAAAGGCATCTGGCTGGGACAGGCGAATCAACACGGTCGACGGATCTGACGCGACGATGGCGGTGATGTACCTGAAGCCAAGTCTGCCGCTCGCCCTGTGCTTTTCGAGAAACGTAGCAACCGATCGGGCTGTCATCAGGCTGCCGTCGTGCATCCGCACCCCCGACTTCAAGTGCAGCTGCACCGCGGTGCGGTCGGCCTCCCACTTCCACGATGCGGCCAATCCCGGACCGGGGCGGCCATTCCAGTCATGGGCAACCAGCGGTTCCGAGCTGACCATATCGGTCAGCGTTTTGACGCCGCTCGCCCGGGCGGAGGGGCCCATCCCAAAGCCGATGCGCAAGGCTGGCGCCTCTTGTGTCTGAATCGCCCCGCCGCCACAAGCGGCTGTGGTCGTCAGGAGCACGAGGGACACCCATGCCCGGACCTGCGTGCGTGCCGGAACTGATTCGGTCGATCTCATAAAGGGGCCGGTCAGCCGCCAAGCCAAGCGGCTCAGCGGCTGCCCCCCATTATGAAGGGCTCTTCGCCCTACCCACTACTTTCGGGTCGAGTCCAACATCGCTTCCACGACCCACGGGCAGGCGCTCGCCGGAGCCTTTTTCACTTCGGCCTTCTTGATCACCGTGATTTTCATGATTACTCTCCTGAGAGTTGCGGTTAACGGGGATTCGAGCCTCGAGTGCCCGTCAGTTCACCAGCTCGGTGTGGAGCGTGGCGGCGGCGTCGAGGGCCATGGACACGACGCCGGCTTCGAAGCTTTTCTTGTGACAGTTGGGGGCATTCATGTCCCCCGATTCGGCGTGCGAAGCCACGGTGCAGCCGCCCGCGCACACGGGGATAAAGGCGCAGTCCTGGCACTCCTTCCACGCCGCCAGCTGGTCGAATCGCTGCGCCGCGATGGAGCGGAACGCGCTCGCCGAACCATCGATATGTCCGGTCGCCATCTTCTTGTCCCCGGTGAAGCCGGGGCAGGCGTAGATGTCGCCGTCGGGGCCGATGGTGTGCGCGTGCTTGCGATGGATCTCGCACGGGCCCATGTGGACGCCGTCGCTGGTGTTGAAGCCGCGCTTCTTCGTTTCATCGCGAAGGAACGACATCTGGTCAGCGGAGAAGTGGCAGGTGTCACACGCGCCCGCGGTGCCCGCACCGGCGGACGTCATGCACGTGCCTCCGAGCGGTTTGCCCTCGCTGACCGGGG
>JACDBQ010000754.1 GCA_013694845.1 Acidobacteriota bacterium | reverse complement strand
ATGGTGACCGGACGCTGAGTCGAGCGCTCATCGATGTGGCGAAGCGCAGCCAGGTAGCTGCCGCGCCCAAATTCGATCAGACGCACGGTATGAGTGCCATTACAAACGAGATACGCCCCGATCAGCGCGGCCGCGATCCAGAGGGAGCGCCGCGCGATCGCAGCGATCAGCCAGCCGTATGCCAGCGTCACGAAGGCGGCCGGAACAAGGAAATATCGCTCGAAGAGCAGAGAGCTATCGGCCAGGGCCAGTGTGAGGATCGGCGCAACCGCTCCGGTCAAGACGAAGAGCACCCACAGATCCGAACCTGCGCGCCGAACTGCAATGATCGACGCGACCCAGGCGATCGCCGCGGCAGCCGCGGCCGCACCGCGCCAGGGCCCCTCCTCGGGCCCACCGACCACGAGCGAGGCGATGCGCGCGGTCACTTCGGAAATGGAGAGCATCGGTCCGCCCCCCACTATCACGTGCCGCAGATCGATCCAGTAGAGAGCCGCGAGAGCCGCGAGCGGGAAGGCATGAAGGAGCGTCAGGCTCCAGATCGGCGGCCGTCGGCCGCGATATCGCAGGGCGCGATATGCCGTCCACGCGAGCAGGCCGAGTAGCGCGTGTAGAAAGGTCAGGTGCGACAGCAGCCCCAGCACGGCCGCCAACGCGTAAGCCGCTGCCCACCACACCCGGCCGCTCTCGAGAAACCTGGCAGCGCAAGGCACGGCCATGAACGAGAAGAACACGGCCAGCGCATAGCCGCGCGCTTCGGAGGCATACAGCGTCAGCAGGAAGCTCCCGCTGGTCAGCAGCGCCACGCCGAGCACGGTGCGTCGATCGGCCTCGCGGCGGGCGATGACGCACGCAACGATCATCGTTCCCACCCCCGCCGCGAGCGTGTGGAGCCGATACCGGATCCACACCGGCGACTCCCGCACGAAGTAGAGATAGAGCGAATTGAGGTGGTGGTTGTTGTCGTGGTGCAGGGCGGTGAAGACACCCGCCGGGGTCGTGAGGAGGTGCGCGAGCCGGAACGACCAGATCTCGTCGAGCCACAATTCCCCGCCCGCGGCCAGCACCCGCAGCAGCGCACCCGTCGCAACGATCGCAGTCAAGATGCCGGTGAAGACCGCTGGCCGGAGGACCGCCGTGGGCCAGGGAGGTGTCGAGGAGGCCGCGGCCGGGACCGGCCTGGTGACCTTCCTGACAGCTTTCTTCTTCGACATGAATTGAAAAACGCCGTGCGGACCACAGGATCCGCACGGCGTTGGTTGTTGGATAACCGTGAAAAGTGTTACGTCCGTGTCACGCGTCGTCCTCTTACCAGTTGAAGCGGAACATCAACTGACCCAGGCGCCCGCCCGGATCGTAGGTGTTGCTCGGATCGTCGTAGAAGCCCGTCGTTTGGAAGATGCCCGCAGTAGAGCCGGGCGAGGCGACGTTGTCGAAGTTGATGTTGTCGAACACGTTCAACACATCGAGCCGGACCTCGAAGTTCGTCTGTCCTACAAAGGGGAACTTCTTCGTCACGCCCACATCGAACCGCGTGAACCACGGGGCCCTGACCATGATGGTCTGCGGGCCGCACTGTCCGCCGGCCAACCTGAGGTTGATACAACCTTCACGGTTCGCCGGTGCAAAGTAGCGGCCTTCCGGCACACCCAGCGAACTGTAGCCCGTCACGGATGTCGGGTCGACGCTGAAGGCGCGGCGCGTGTTGAGGATCACGTCATCAGGGAACATGTACACAGTCGGCAGCCCGTTGGACGGGTTGATGCGGATCTCGTGCTTGTAGATGCTCTGGAGATCATCGACTGTCATGCCCACGAGCCGAATGTCGCCGTCGTCGCCGGCGGCGCTGAAGTCGACGACGGATGCCTGAATACGTCCAACGCCGTTCAGGCTCCACCCTCCCACAATTCCGTCGAGCACGGGACCGAGGTTGGACCCGAAGCGTTGACCGCGGCCAACTGGCAGCGTCAAGTCCCACTGGGTCTTGATCGCGTGGCGGACGTTACCCTGGTCCGACATCCGGCGTCCGTACTTGAATCCATCGAATACGGATCCACGCTCGATCGCGTACTGGTAGTTGACGCCGGCCGAGAGACCTCTCGACAGCCGCTTGCGCAGATCCACCTGCAAGGCGTGATAGTCGCTGAAGGCGCCGCTGTCTCGGACCTGGTTTTCGTTCACGTCAGGATTCAGCACGAACAAGTTCGCCGGGAGTCCGGCCGCGAGCGCGTTGTTCCGCCGCGTCAGGTCGCCATCGAGGTCGGCGGCCGATGAGAACGGATCCGGCCAGGACTGGACGAGATCCTGCGTGATCGCCGAGTTCACCCACGAGGTTCCGGTATACGCCCCTGCATCGCCCGCGTTGGTTCGGCCGTTCAAGTAGGCGAGATAGATCGGTAGCGGACTCGTACCGGTACCCGGTCCAAAGTAGGCGATCGAACCCCGCCGGTTGGTGATCCCCGAGGCGTTGTTCGCCTTGAGATTCTCCACGCCAAGGAGGAACTCCTCGTAGAAGCCATTCCCTTCGATCTGGCGCTGGTTGTAGTTCAGCGTCGACCACTGGTTGCTGCCGCGCGTGCCGACGTAGCGGACGTCGATCGCCATGTCCTTGGTGATCGAGCGCTGGAAGCTGACCGTCCAGCTCTGGGCCCTGCCGATCTTGATGTCGGGCGCAAAGGCGTTGAGGTTGTCGGCGCGGTTTGGGCGGGCGGCGATCGGAAAGGTCGGCGACTCGTTGAAGGGAGCGTTGAACAGGCGGTCCTTCTGGCTGAGAAGCACCGGCCAGGACTCACCCGGTCCGACGAGTCCCGTGGACGCGCTACGCGTTAGCGACAGCGTGCTACCGGGGTTGAGCCCGTACAGGCCCGTGAACTGGCTCATTCCCTGCCGCTCGTATGCTTCCGAGTAACCGGCGCGGAACGTCGCCTGGTCCGGATCTCCCAGCAGCGTGCGCAGGACGCCGCCCTGCGCGTTGGGACGCCAGGCGACCCCGACATTCGGAGACACGTTGTTCCAGTCGGTGTCGTAGCCCTTGGTTCCGCTCGTCAGTTGCGCGTACTCGGGTACGACGTTGGCCTTGATCCCGGGGCTGTTGAAGTTGCACCTGCTGTAGGTGCCGCCGTCGCCCATGCCCGACTTGCCGCACACGGAGGTGATCGTCACGGCCGTCATCGTGTCGTTGTTGGCGGTGAATGGCAGCTGCACGTCCCACCTCAGGCCGCCG
>JACDBQ010000732.1 GCA_013694845.1 Acidobacteriota bacterium | reverse complement strand
CCGTGCTGATGGCTTTGATCCTGATGTTCGTCGAGCGCATGGACGTGCAGCCCTCCGCGGACGGAAGGTCCTGACATCAGCGCCAGAACGGCCAAGGTGATCACTGCGTGGCGAATCATCGACTCTGACCCAGTCTATGGGCAGCGAGCAGCAGAATCAAACCCGGTCAGGGCACATTGCTCCAGTAATCCTGCCCCGCGCGATCACGGGCCCTGGCATACAGCCCCACCATGGCGCCCGCGGCGAATCCTCCCGCGTGCGCCCAGAACGCAACCCCGCCTCCTCCAGCTCCACCGGACATCGCACCGTGGAACACCTGCAGCAGGAACCAGACGCCGAGAAAAAAGATCGCCGGGATCTCGATGATGTCGAGGAACAGGACGAAGAACACGACCGTCAGGATCCGGGAATGCGGGTAGATCAGGAAGTAGGCGCCCATGATCCCCGCGACCGCGCCACTCGCCCCGATCATCGGCACGAACGAGCCCGGGTCGGCGAACACCTGGGTCATGGCGGCCACCGCCCCTGACGCGAGATAGAACAGCAGGTAACCCGCGTGCCCCAGCCGGTCCTCGACGTTGTCTCCGAAAATCCACAGGAACACCATGTTCCCGACGAAGTGAAGGATGTCGCCGTGCAGGAACATACTCGAGACCACGTCGCCATATGACAGCCGCGCCGGGATGACTCCGAACTCGAAGACCAGTCGCTGCAGGGACAGCTCATCGAGCTGGAACTGGTAAAGGAACACCAGCGCATTGATCGCGATCAGACTGATCGTGACGACCGGGCGAGTGCGCGACGGGATGACGTCGCTGAGCGGGAACATCTCTCTGCGTATGCTAATCTGACAGAGATGAGCCTGGGCTGGCTTCGCCGCTCGTCCCGCCTGGTGGCGGCCTTTCTCCTGCTGACCTCGATGTGGCAACTCCCGCATCGGTCGCAGGACGATGACATCTGCGCGCCCGCCGGAGCCGAATCGCACGACGCCACGAAGCACGTCTTCACCACCCCGGTGACGGCCGGCCACGAAGATCATTGCGCCATCTGCCACTGGACCCGGTGGATGAAGCCGTCGATCGCTTCCCGCATTGTCGTGGCCCGGGGCCTCGGATCCGGCAGCGATGTCGTCCTCGCGACTGCTGACGTTCTTCGCGATCCTTCGACGGATCGCCTGCCCGCCCGCGCACCTCCCGCGCTCTAGTCCGCACCTCCCACAATTCATCGACGCGGCGCGATGCGCGGCGCGTCTGTTCTGACTGTTTGCGAACGAAGGCAGGAGGGTTCTCGTGCACGAGACGTCCACTCGATGTGTCCGATGGTGTGCGCTCACCGCGGTGTGTGCGGTGTTTTTCGCAGGGTCGGCGGCGGCGCAGCAGTCGACGCCACCGTTACCACAGGTGGATCCGCAGCAGTTACGGCAGGAGGTCGACAAGCTTCGGCAGGAGCTTCTGGCCTTGCGCGACGCGTACGAGCAGCGGCTGGCGGCGCTCGAGTTGCGTCTCGCATCGGTCAGCGGGACACCCCCAGTCGCGGGTGCCGTGGCAGTACCGCCGCCGGTTACCGCACCGCCGCAAGCTGCGCCGGTGGCGCCGCCGACCGATGCCCCGGTGGCATCGACTGTGCCCGGCGCCGGTGGCCCGCAGGGGGCCTTGCCCGTCTACGGGAACCCGAGCGCGATGTCGAAAATCTTCAATCCTGATATCGCGGTGATCGGGAACTTCCTCGGCGCCGTCGGCAAGAACGACATCGCACCGGCGCCGGTCTTCGAGATGGGAGAAGCCGAGGCCACGTTCCAGGCGGTCGTCGACCCTTACGCACGCGCCGACTTCTTCCTCGCGTTCTCGCCCGAAGGCGTCGAGATCGAAGAGGGTTTCCTCACGCTCACCAGTCTGCCCGGCGGACTGCTTGCCAAGGTCGGCAAGATCAAACAGCAAGTCGGCAAAGTGAACACCTTCCACGCGCATTCGCTCCCGTGGACCGATCGTCCGCTGGCCAACGTCAACCTGCTGGGCGGGGAGGAAGGCCTGGCGGACTCTGGCATCTCGGTCTCCAGGCTGATCCCGAACTCGTTGCTGTTCCTCGAGGCCACCGGCGAGCTGTATCAGGGTAATTCGGGCGTCTTCCAGTCGCACACCCGCAGCGACGTGAGCTGGGTCGGACGCGTGCGTGGCTACCGCGACATCACTGAAGCCACCAACCTCGACGTCGGTGCGTCGATCGCCCGTGGGCACAACGATGCCGGCCCGGACTTCACGACACGCGTGTTCGCCGTGGACGCGATTCTGCGTTACCGTCCGCTTCAGCGCGCCATCTACCGCCGCTTCATTGGCCGGACCGAGCTGTTCTGGAGCGATCGCGAGCAGGAAGACGGCACCGTGCCCGCGTTCGGCATGTATGTCTCGGGCGACTACCAGTTCGCCCGGCGCTGGTTTGCAGGCGCCCGGTACGACTGGAGTGAGCGGGCGTATGACGCGACCCTGAAAGACAAAGGGGGGTCACTGATGTTGACCTTCTGGCCGAGCGAATTCAGCCAGGTGCGCGGGCAGTACCGGCGTGTCAATTTCGCGGAGGGCGTGCGCTCGAACGAGCTGCTGTTCCAGTTCCTGTTTTCCATCGGCGCGCACGGTGCGCACGTTTTCTAAGCGAGGCCCGTCATGGTGAGAATAATGAAAACCACGACCATCGTCGCCGTCGTCGCGCTGGCGATGGCCATTGCGACCACCGCCACCGCCCAGGTCAAGGTCGTGACCACCACCCAGGATCTTGCCTCCCTGGTCGCCGAGGTCGGAGGGGACAAGGTCAAGGTCGAGTCGCTCGCGAGGGGCTACCAGGATCCGCATTTCGTGGAAGCGAAACCGAGCTTCGTCCTCAGGCTCCACTCGGCCGACCTGCTCGTCGTGGTCGGTCGCGAGCTCGAGTTGGCGTGGCTGCCGCCGCTGATTACCCAGAGCCGGAACCCAAAGCTGCAGCCTGGGGGCGCCGGTCACCTGGACGCGTCGCAGACCGCGCGCATCCTCGACGTACCGACGGGGCAGATCACGCGGGCGATGGGTGACGTGCACCCGTCGGGGAACCCTCACTACTGGCTCGATCCAGGGAACGGTCGCCGGATCGCAAAGGCGATCGAGGGCAAACTGGCACAGCTTCGCCCCGCTGACAGTGCCTACTTCGCGCAACGTTACGCCGATTTCGACCGCCGGCTGACCGAGGGTGAACGCCGCTGGAAGGCGGCGCTCGCACCCTTTCAGGGTACCAGGATCGTCACCTACCATCGGTCCTGGACCAACTTCACCGATGCGTTCGGGCTCGCTGTCGTCGGCTACGTCGAGCCCAAGCCCGGCATTCCGCCGTCTCCCGCTCATACGCTGACCATGATCCAGGAGATCAAGCGCCAGGGTATCCAGGTGATCCTGGTGGAGCCGTATTTCGACCTCAAGACCCCGAACGCGATCGCACGAGACACCGGTGCGAAGGTCCTGGTGATGCCTCCTTCGGTCGGCGGCGTGAAAGACGCGTCTGACTACATCCGGCTGTTCGACTACAACACCAACCTGCTGGTGACGACGCTGAAATCGCTGACCGGTCGCTGATGATGATGGACCTGACATTCGGCCAGATCATCGAGTTCCTGGCCGCCCCGTTCGCCGCCAGCCTGATCCTGACCGGGATCCACTCGTATCTCGGCTTGCACGTGGTCGAGCGTGGGGTCATCTTTGTCGACCTGTCGCTGGCCCAGATCGCGGCGCTGGGAGGGACGATCGCGCTGCTGTTGCCGATGTCGGCGGGCGATCCCCACTCGT
>JACDBQ010000725.1 GCA_013694845.1 Acidobacteriota bacterium | reverse complement strand
ACATAAATGGTCCTTAATACAAACAAGAGCTTGCGTGTTGCATTATGCTGTTGCCCAAGAGGGTTTCATTGCAACCGGATCGTGCGATTTCAATGAGATAGCGGGACCGCTCGCGCGTCCAGCAAGGCAACCCTCTCGGACAGCAGCGGCATCGCCGGGTCATCCGGCCTTGTGACCACTTTCTACCCGTATCCCGAACCTGCCCCTAACCCCGTCATCCGACGTTCAATGGCCGCTTGCGGCTTGCCGCGGCATCTGGCTCAGCGGACCTCCGTCCAGCTTTCCGAGAACGCCAAGGCGCAGGTGCTGAACGGACGCCCGTCGCGCTCGCGCGCCTGCGCCTGCCCGACCGCTTGCACGCCGTTGCGCACCAGCCGCGCCCCGAGCGCCGGCACCAGCACCGTGCAAAGGCCGTACTGGCGGCCAGGGTCCTCGTTCGGCTGGGTGTGGATCATGATCGGGTCGCCGATGTCGTGCCAGGTCAGCGCGATGTCTTCGCCCCATGCGGCCACCCGCTCGATCCAGGATGTCCTGGCGTCGCCGGACCGCTCGAACTCGGCATCGGTCACGGGAATTGCCGCATCCGCCGTCTCGGCGTTCAGCATCCCTTGCACCGTCGCCTGGAGCCAGCGCGCCATGCCGATGTTGTCGGAATAGATGCGCCAGCGGTCCTCCGTCAGCTCGCTGCGGAGGTACAGCACATGCCCCGGCCCGGCAGGGCAGAACAGGATGCGCCAGAAGCTCGCATTGGTGGTGGCCGGCGCGTCAGCCCCGCTGCTCAGCCGGATGAACGGGTTCTCGCCAGTCAAGATCACACGGTTCGTGTCGGCACCCATCGACATGTTCTCCCTTGCCGCTACCGGCATTAGCATAGCTGCCACCCGCGCTACCGCACGGATGCGACCCGCGCGAGAGCGCCGATTGTGTCACACCAGTGGCCGGCCGGCCCGCAGGTCAAAGCAGGGCACCGTTTCTCCGTCGAGCCAGCCGATGCCACGCTGCTCGGCAGCCAGCAACCGCGGCGTTCCAGCCTCTTGGCCAAGGCATGCAGGGGTCGGCCAGGGACCCTAAGCAGGGGCCGGCTAGCTGAGGGCGAGTGCGGCAGGGCGGGGCGGGCAAATTGGCCGGGTGGGCAAGAGCCAAGGCGTGCAACTCCAGAACTGGCTTGGCGGTTGAAGGGTCACGGAACCATGCAAGTTCTCGACGCGCCCAACCGAGGAGACGGGGCAATGGAGACTTTCAGCCTGGCGAAACCCGCCGTGTCCCGCCGCACGGTCCTGGCGCTGGGCGCATCGGTCGGCGGCGTGATGGGGGTGGGACGCGCCTCAGCAGCAGCAGACTATCCGGCGCGGCCCATCAGGATCATCGTCCCCTACACGCCGGGCGGCACGACGGACATCGCGACACGGCTTGTCGCCGAGCCGCTTTCGAAGGTTCTTGGGCAGCCGGTCATCGTCGAGAACAAGCCCGGCGCGAACAGCATCGTAGGTGCAGGCGCCGCCGCGTCCAGCGCGGCCGACGGCTACACCATCGTCATGGTCCTCCCCGCGCACGCGGCGAATGCGACCCTGCAAGCCGGGAAGATGCCGTTCGACCCGCTCGCCAGCTTCTCGCCGGTCTCGCTGGTGGTAACGGCGCCCCTGGTCCTCGCCGGCAGCAAGCATGTGCCCGCACGGACGCTCCGAGAGTTCATCGACTACGCCAAGGCGAAGCCGGGCGAGATCAACTACGGATCGAGCGGGGTTGGCGCGACCGCCCACCTAGCGATGGAGCTCCTCAAGCTCCGCACGGGCGTGCAGATGGAGCATATCCCTTACCGCGGCACGCAGCCGGCCCTGCAGGACCTCCTGGCCGGCAACATCGGGCTGCTTTTCGACACGTATTCGACGCTCAAGGCGCAGTTCGAGGCAGGGAGCATCCGGCCATTGGGAATTGCCGCAGCCGAACGCACGGCCTTCGCCCCCGACCTCCCTACCATTGAGGAAAGCGGGATCGGGCAATTCGTCGCAAGTTCCTGGTGCATGCTCCTCGCGCCGGCCCGTACCCCGTCGGGCATCGTGGACCGCATCTCCGCCGAGGTCGGCAAAATCGTCCGCGATCCGGCCATGACCAGAAAGCTCGAGGACCTTGGCTTCGTGGTGGAGGGCCGTGCCCCGGCTCAAACGGATGAGTTCCTGCGCGCGGAGGTGGAGCGCTGGGGTTCCGTGATCCGCTCGGCCAAGGTGACCGTCGAGTAGCGGTGCGGGCGCCATCGCATACTGGGGCAGACGGCCCATTGAGTCCGCTGGCAACCAGAATAGCCTCAACCTGGCCCACTGGCAGCATCCGCGCGGATTTTTACGGTAGCGACCAGGCCAGGATAGCGCACCCGCCGCAATTCGTGACGGATCAACGGCTTAGGTTCACCGCGCAAACGGCGTCGGCGCGGTGGCCGATCGCTGACCCGCCGTTTTGGAAGCTCCCATCTCACGATAACCTCGGGCGCGGGTGGATGATCGTGGGTTGATCGCCAGGGCCATGCAGTTCTGCCGTAGCGGCTTAAGTCTGCCGGCCAGGGCGTAAGCGACCCCGGCGCGAGGTAACGGATTATGGATGCGTCCTTCCAGCTTCGTGGAGGTCGCCCTGGTGCCGTTTGCTCCCCTACTTGCCGCGCTCGCCGAAGTGCCCGACCCGCGGCGTGCGCAAGAGGCCATAGCGTCGACTGTGATGTAGACAGCGCTAAGGTAGAACGCCCATAGAACTCTCGATGGGAATGTCCCGGCGGATGTTGAAGAAGGATTGGCGGCGTTGCCTGCCCTGAGCCGATAGGCTCGGGGTGTCGAATCCACGAGAGGCAAGCAACGCCATGACGAGAAATAGCACGGTTAGGACCGCGACATCGCCTTCGGGTGTTGGTCGGGCCTTTGACGAGATGACGGCGAGCTTCGAGCGGTTCTGCCTTGCGGCCGGGCTGGACGCGCTTGGGGCGATGATGGAGGCGGATGCGGTTTCGCTCTGCGGAGCGCGGCACGGTCGGGATGGCGAGCGTCGTGGGCACCGGTGGGGCCGGACGGCCGGGCCGATTGGCTTTCACGGTGGTAAGGTCGCTGTTGCCCGTCCACGCGTCCGCGAACGCGGGGGTCGGGAAGTGCCGCTGCCGAGTTGGGAGGCGGCGGTGCGGGAGGACTGGCTGGGCCGGTGGGCGATGAACCTGATGCTGATCGGGGTGTCGACGCGCCGCTTCGGCCGGGCAGTCCGGCTGCCGGAGGGCGATGTGCCGGCGGGCGCGGGTGCGGGTGTGTCGAAGTCGGCGGCCTCGCGGCGGTTCGTGGCGCTGTCGGCGGAGCGGATGGCGGAGTGGGTGGCCAAGGACCTATCCCAGCTCGATCTGCTGGTCGTGCAGATCGACGGCATCCACGTGGCCGAGGACGTGGTGCTGCTGGCCGCGATCGGGATCGATGGCGAGGGCGTCAAGCATCCACTGGGACTGCTGGAGGGCGCCACCGAGAACGCGGCGGTGGTGCAGGCGCTGCTGGATGACCTGGTCGGCCGTGGGCTTGATCCCGCTGCCTGCCGGTTGTTCATCGTGGACGGGTCGAAGGCGCTGACCAAGGCGATCCGGCGGACCTTCGGCCGGGACACGCCGATCCAGCGGTGCCAGATCCACAAGGCGCGCAATATCACCGAGCGGCTCCCCAAGGACCTGCACGCCTCGGTACGCCGGACGCTGCGTCAGGCTTGGGAACTCGACGACGCGGCCAAGGCCGAGCGGCTGATCCGCAATCTCGCGCGCACTCTGGAGCACCGGGCTCCGGGGGTCTCGGGTGCGATCCTGGAAGGGCTGGACGAGATCCTCACCGTGGTCCGGCTGCAGTTGCCCAAGGAACTCCGCCGCTCCTTGGCCTGCACGAACATCATCGAGAACGTCATGGGGTCCGTGCGGCGGGTGTGCCGGAACGTGAAGCGCTGGCGCAGCACGGGCATGGCGTTGCGCTGGACGGCCGCTGCCATGCTGGAAGCCGCCAAGGGCTTCCGTAAGCTGAAAGCAAAGAGCCAGCTTCCGCTGCTCCGCGCAGCCCTGGCCGCCCATCGGGCCAAGACGATCACCGACGGCGCGGTTGCCCAGGAAACGCGCGCCGCCTAAACCTCAACCCAGGTCACGTCGCTCGCCCATTTCAACACCGGGCGGGACATCCCCTGGCCCTGGCTGGCGACTGACTCAGGTTATCCACGATGAATCGCCCACCTTTGTGAACAAACTTCGTGCGCAGCCAACGGCCTATAAGAAGATTCTATAAGACTCTTATAGGTCTGGGTGGGCGATTCAGCGTGGGTAACTCCCTTCCGGGTGGGTGATTCATCTTAGAAACTCACCTTTCAGGTGGGTGATTCATCGTAGTGCGGTGGGTAGTTCATCGTGGATAAATTTACCTCGGAGCAGTGGGTGATTCATCGTCCCAGGCGAGGTTTCGGATGGTAGACAAGGAAAAATCTGGGAGCGCCGGAATGCTGGTCGTCAAACAACTCGAAATGCTCGGGCTAGACGAAACCCGGCGGCGCGTGGTGGCGGGAGTAACGCAGGATAGGGAGCGCCAGCGCTTACTTCGGGACGTCGACCTTGCCCACGACATGCTC
>JACDBQ010000704.1 GCA_013694845.1 Acidobacteriota bacterium | reverse complement strand
GGCTCGATCCGCAGAGTAACAAGGGGCTGTCGGACTACGACATCCGGCACAACTTCACCTTCAACTACACGTGGGAGCCGGCGTTCGGACGCAACCTGACCGGGATCAGCCGCCTGCTCGCGCACGGCTGGCAGGTCTCGGGCATTGTGACGGCGCGGACCGGTGTGCCGTTCTCGCCTGTGCTTGGTTTCGACCGGGCCCGCGCCCTTCCGCGGTCGGGGGGCGCGGGCCAGCGCCCCGAGCTCGCGCCCGGTGCATCCTCGAATCCGGTGCTTGGTGGGCCGGAACAATACTTCGACCCGCTGGCGTTCGTGCTGCCCGACGAAGGGTATCTCAGCGCGCTCGGACGGAACACGATCACCGGGCCGGGCTTTGCCACGTGGGACGGCTCGCTCATCAAGAACGTCGGGCTCGCGAGCACTCGGCGTCTCCAATTGCGGTTCGAAGTGTTCAACCTGCTGAACCGCGCAAACTTCGGTCTGCCTGCGGCGACTGTGTTCTCGGCCAGCGGCCGCGTGGCCAGCGCGGGCGAAATCACCTCGACGGTCGGCGCGGCACGGCAGATTCAGCTGGGCGCCAGGTTCGAGTTCTGATCCGGAATTCGCCCTGCACTCACGATTGCAGAACACCATCAGGACCCGGCGCGCGGCCGCCGGGTCTCTCATCTAAAGGACGAACATCGAGATGCGCTTGCGCTCTACTCTTACGGTTATCACGATTGCCGCGCTTGCAATCCTGCCCGCGGGCTGCAGCCGGTCAGAAGAGACGGCTGCCACGCCACCGCGGACCCAGTCGCCCGAGGCCAGACCCGCGGGAGACTATCCTGAGCCACGCTTCCCGTCCTACTTGAAGCCTCCGTCATCCATCGAAGAAGTGATGCCCCACGTGCGACCGCTCGCACAGGCGCGCCATGGGCTGCAGGGTGCCGGCCTCGGCATCATCGAGAAAGGGGAAACCGTTCTCTTTGTCGTGTCGACCGATGCCGAGGACATGATCGTGGATGCGGTGACCAAGGCGATGCAGGAGCGTGGCGTCACCGTCGTGGTCAAGCGTGACTATGAGATCGTCGGGATCCCGCGCGACGAAGCCATCGCCTACCGAAAATCGCGCCGTACCTACACCTCCGAGCAGGGGTACATGGAGGCGGCGAACTGGGTGGAGGCCAATTTCCCGGAGCCGGCCAAGGCAAAGGCGTGGCTGAAAGAACGGCGCCCGGATCTGCACGACAAGATTTTTCCGGCAAATCGCGAGATGTCGCCTGGTCAGCGGGAGATCTACGAGAAGATGCGGGGCGAAAGCGTCGGGAAAAGCATTCGTGAATTCCTCGAGAAGAACCCGAAGATCCGCGGCGTTTATTGGGGCAAGGGCGGCAGCACCAGCCTGCGCCGGTACATGCGGCCGGCCGAGGCGAAGTTCCTCGGGCTGTTCCTGGTCGACAATCGCTGGGACGTCATGGGGAAGCTCGGCACGTACCCCGGAGACGTCTGGCAGCTCGCGGAAGACCAGTCGATGGAGCCGCTCGTTCACACCGACCGGCTCGAAATCACGGATCCCGAGGGGACCAATCTCAACGCCGACCTCTCCCCCGAGATGGCGAACAACTGGGCTCGCGGCGTGTATCAGCGCGGTCACCTGTACATGTTCCCGAACCAGGCGACCGGCCGGTTCGGCTACTCGGTCGTGGATTACCCGGCGTTCCAGGGGGAGTGGCTCCCGCGTGAACCGATGGCGCTGGCGAATGGTGTGATTGCGGGCACGACCAACCACACCGGGTACTATCCGAACTGGGAGGTCACACTGAAAGACGGCTACGTCCGTGATGTCAAGGGTGGCGGGACGTTCGGTGAAGCGCTCAAAGAGTACCTGCAGTACCCCAACAGCAATGACAAGGTCATGCCGTTCCACGATCAGAAGCACCCGGGTTACTGGTGGCTCTACGAGATTGCGATGGGCACCCATCCCAAAGCGTTCCGCAATCCCTCTGGTCTCGAGAACGGCAACGCGACGCCGGAACGGAACCGGTCGGGTGTGTTTCACTGGGGACTCGGGGTCACCCTGCACCACGATCCGGGGTCTCCGGCGAAGTCGCAGAAGTTGACCGACTTCACGGCGCAGTACAACCTGCCGCGTGATCATGGCTTCCACACGCATACCTACTTCACGACCTATCGCGTCCGTCTTCGCAACGCCAACCAGTGGGTCAACATCACCGACAAGGGCCGTATGACCAGCCTGGACAATCCGGAAGTGCGGGCGCTTGCCTCCCGCTACGGCAACCCCGACGAAGTGCTGCAGGAAGACTGGCGGCCCGGCATCCCCGGGATCAATTACGCGGGGCAGTACAGCGACTACGCGGCCGATCCGTGGAAGTTCGTCTGGGGGGATATCGAAAAGGCGATGGCGGGAACGTACGAGTACTTCTACCCGGTGAAGGGTGGGGCCAGGACAACGATAGCAGGCGGGACCGGGCCCGCAGCAGCAGGGAAGTAGGGGTTCCATGTCGATCACCTCGCGCCTCCTGCGCATTCTCGGCCGCCGGGCCTTCGTCACCTTCGGGCTGGTGACCTTCCTGGTGAGCGCGCTGCTTGCCACCGTCAACTTGACGTCGCGCTACGCCCTCAAGGTCTACGTTGAGGACCAGTTGTCGCGCATCCCGTGGGATTTGGCCATCTACCAGCGTGGCGGGATCACCGGGCGCGACCAACTCCCGGCCGCCGTGAAGACGGTTGACGGGATTACCGACGTGGAGAGCCTCGTGTTTCTCCGGGCGCGTTTCCCGGAAGGCGGCGAGGTGGTCAGCGAGGTGGACGGGCAGCCGCTGACGACCCCGTGGATGTCGCTGCTGGCGGCGTCGGACACCTCGATCCTGCCGCCGCAGCTCTCCTTTGCCCTGAATGGCACGGGTGTGGAAGGCAGGCCGCAAGAGGGCGCCGTGCTGGCGCTGGTCGGGCCGGAGCGGGCGATGGGCAAGGCATTCCTGGCACTGCAGGGGTCGAAGGATTTCTCGGTCAAGGTGAATACGGGCGGGAAGTCGCGGTTGCTCTTCCAGACCCCGCTTCGTGGCGTCATCCGCCTCGACCGGGATGAATTGAATCGCTGGTTGATGGATCAGACCGGCTCGGTCAGCTACATCCCTTACATCGGGATCATTCTGCTGATGCCGCACAACCCCGCCATCATCGAGCGTTTCGACGCGGTGGCGACCGGCATCATGCCACTTGACGCCGGGCAGGGGGATACCGATCGCGGACATTTGCAGTTGGCGGAGTACGAGCCCGAGATGGTTTACCTCGCGCGCATGCAGCGCGAGCGCCTGATCTCAGGGTGGGACATCGCCGGATCGCTGGACCGGGTTGCGGCGCTGAACCGCAACGTTGGGAACGCCGCATTGAAGCTGGTGAACCGGGCCTTCAACGAGCCAGAGGGAGAGATCGTGCTCGTGCACGATCCGAAGGATCCGACCGGAAAGGAGAAAGTCCCGGGCGACTACGGGCAGTTCGTGGTCGACAGCACGACCGAGGTCCTGCTCGGGCGGATGGAGCGGATCGCGCGCCTCGTCGGCTTGTTGTCGTTCCTTGTGGCGCTGCCGCTGCTGTGGATGGCCTGGGTGCTGGGCGCGAATCTCGCCGGCCTGCTGATGCTCAACGAACGCCGGACACTCGGGCTGATGCGATTACGCGGCATCTCGGGCCGCGCCATGGGGCGGGCCCTGCTGATTGCGATCGTATCTGGAG
>JACDBQ010000682.1 GCA_013694845.1 Acidobacteriota bacterium | reverse complement strand
AAGGTACGCCGGGGATAACAGGCTGATCCTAGCCAAGAGTTCACATCGACGCTAGGGTTTGGCACCTCGATGTCGGCTCATCACATCCTGGAGCTGTAGCAGGTTCCAAGGGTCCGGCTGTTCGCCGGTTAAAGTGGTACGTGAGCTGGGTTTAGAACGTCGCGAGACAGTTCGGTCCCTATCTGTCATGGGCGGAGGAGATTTGAGTGGGGCTGTCCTTAGTACGAGAGGACCGGGATGGACGCACCTCTGGTGTACGAGTTGTCGTGCCAACGGCAGCGCTCGGTAGCTACGTGCGGATGGGAGAAACGCTGAATGCATCTAAGCGTGAAACCCTCCACAAGATGAGATCTCCCAGGTCGCAAGACCTCTAAAGGCTCCTGGAAGATTACCAGGTGATAGGTCGGGTGTGGAAGCACAGCGATGTGTGGAGCTAACCGATACTAATCAGCCGTGAGGCTTGACCATAATTCCTTTGCCCGCTTCGATCGCAAGATCGAACGGCAATGCACGCAAAGCTGCGTGCGTGGTGGAACGAAAAAACTACCGTTTGCAGGATATTCAGTGGTAGCTATCAGCCCCTCAGCTTTCAAGCAGCTGGCCGGACAGCTGATAGCTCAGAGCAGACAGCTCTTTACAACATAGTCTGGGACGACCCACCTCCGCGCCTCACGGCGCTTCGGTAGGCAAGCCCCCGTAAAAGCGCGCCTGCTCCAACGAGCCAGCCCGCCTACAGCGGGTCTGCCCGCCGTAGCTCGCGAAAGCGAGCGAAGGCGGGACCCCAGGCAACAACATCGCGAACTGGTGATACTCCTTAATCATCAGTTCAAGGTTTCCGGTGGTCATAGGAGAGGGGTCACACCCGTTCCCATTCCGAACACGGAAGTTAAGCCCTCTACCGCCGATGGTACTGCGCGGGTAACTGCGTGGGAGAGTAGGTCACTGCCGGGATTGTTTCTCAGAAAGCCCGCCGCTCATTGGAGCGACGGGCTTTTCGTTTGTACCGCGCTCCCCGCTCGCCGGACGCTCCTCAACCTTGAACGGACGTAGCCGCTTGAAGGACCTAGGAGCGTGTCCGAGTAATGGCGAAATCGACGTTTTTCGCGATCGCGAGACACGATTTTCCTAACGTTTTCGAAGCTCCGTTTCGCGAAAACCGATTACTCGGACACGCTCCTAGCCGGCACACACAAGGGCGCGTCGAGGCCTCGCCTCGCCATCCCCTTCACGTCGGGGGAGGCGCCCTCCCTTTCGCAACGCGGCCGACGCAATGCTATTCCGCCTCTGCGGCCAGCGGCTCACGCGCGACCAATTCCCGCATGGCAGCGGCGACAACTGCCGCGTCGTTCCCCGCGATCACGTGCACGAGGTCCGGCGCGATCCGCATGAGCCCAGGCACGCCGGCGGCCTGGAGCGCCCTCTCGTCGATCAACTGCGCGTCGGCGACGGTAACCCGTATCCGGGTGACGGCGCACACGTCGATCTGATTCAGGTTGTGCAGTCCCCCGAGCGCGCGCGCGATCTCTGCCGCGCGGCCGGCCATGTCTGGCGGGGTACCCGGACTAGCCCGGCCAGGTGATGTCGCGGGCCGCGCCGCTTCCGGTGGCCGTTCTGGAGCAGCCGGCGCATCCGCGTCGGAGCCGGCGGTGCTCAGGTAGGCTTCGATGTCGGTCTTCAGGTTCTCAGACCGCGTGCCGAAGATCGCCTGAATGCCGCGTCCCACCGTCATCACTCCTGACGCGCCAAGGGCCTTCAGTCGATCGGGACGCGCCTGGTTCACGTCGCGCAGATCGACGCGCAGCCGCGTGATGCACGCGTCGAGGCCCTGGATGTTGCCCCGCCCGCCGAATGCAAGGACGATCTCCCGCGCCAGATTCGTCTGCCCGGAGGCCGGGACTGTCATCTCAGCCTCCGCCGCCTCCTCGACCTCCCGCCCCGGCGTTTTCAAATCGAGCTGACGGATCATGATCCTGAAGATGCCGTAGTAGACGGCGGCCCAGATCGGGCCGAGCCACAGATACCAGAGGCCGTGCGTCGATTGCGGGAATAGCACGACGAAGTCGATCAGCCCGTGCGAGAACGTCATGCCGTGCCGGATTCCCAGCTCGATACAGAAGTAGTACGCCGCCGCGGCGAGCACCGCGTGGATCGCGTACAGCAGCGGCGCCACGAACAGAAACGAGAACTCAATCGGTTCGGTGATGCCCGTGAGGAAGGAGGTGAGCGCCGCGGAGATCATGATGCCTCCCACCTTCGCCCGGTTCTCGGGCCTGGCGCTGTGCCAGATGGCGATCGCGGCTGCCGGCAGTCCCCACATTTTGAACAGGTATCCGCCGGCGAGATTCCCCGCGCTCGGATCCCCGGCCACGTACCTGTAGACTTCGCCGCGCAAAACCTTGCCGCTGGCCGGGTCCAGGTACTGTCCCACCTCGAAGAAGAACGGCACGTTCCAGATGTGATGCAGCCCGAAGGGAATGAGCGACCGTTCGACGATCCCGTAGATCGCAAATGCCGCCGCCGGGTTGCCTGAGGCGGCCCACCGCGAAAAGCCGTCGATGCCACGGCCGATCGGCGGCCACACCAGGCTGAGGATGAGGCCGGTCGCCACCGCCGCCAGCGCCGCAAGGATCGGCACGGACCGCTTCCCGGAAAAGAATCCGAGGTACGGCGGCAACTGCAGCCGGAAGTAGCGGTTGAACAGCCACCCGGCGGTCGCGCCGATCAGAATCCCGCCGAAGACCCCGGTCTCGATCGAGGGAATGCCCATGATCGTCTTCGGCTCGTAGCCCAGGGGAACCGCAACCACTCCCATCGTGGCGAGCAGAACGACGTATCCGACGACCGCGGCCAGTGCCGCGACCCCGTCGTTGCCCGTGAACCCGAGGGCGACCCCGATGGCGAACATCAGCGGGAGGTTCCCGAAGATGGCGCCCCCCGACTGCGCCATCACGTCCGAGACGATCGGCGGCAACCATGAAAAGTGCGCGCTCCCGACGCCCAGCAGAATGCCGGCAACCGGCAGCACGGAGACCGGCAGCATCAGCGACTTGCCGATCTTCTGCAGCCAGCCGAAGGCGCTTTTCCACACGTTCATATTGGGCCCTCTAGCCTGGTCTCGCGTTCCCGAAGTCCTCTTACACTCGGCCGGCGCTGCATCCCGGGGCGCGGCGTCGCTCGTCGG
>JACDBQ010000667.1 GCA_013694845.1 Acidobacteriota bacterium | reverse complement strand
CCCCCGCCATTCGGGCCGAAGCTCTCGCTGGCCTTGGAGAAGGTCATCGAGCAGGCGACGGGCGCTGGCCCTGGTGCTGGTGGTGGTGGCGACGGTGGTGAAGCGGCACCGCCGTTCTGCACCAACTGCGACATCACCCGCCGAAACTGTTCGGCCCCGACCACGAGCCACTGGGGCGCGGCCTTGCTGCCGGCCACCTGGGGCTGCGTCGCCAGACGTGTGCCCGAGGAGGTCACCTGGAACTGGTTGACGGTCGCGCCCGCCGAGGTGATCACCGCGCCCCAGACTTCATCGCTGTCCGGGCGCAGATAGACTGCCAGGTAGGAATTCGACACAGGGTTGTAACCCACGCCAATTCCGTCGCCCCCCCCCGTCGCGAGGGGAAGGACGGCACCGAACGCGTTGCCGCTGCCGTCCACGCGCTGCCCGTGCAGGATCCAGTTGGCACTCCACGAGACAGCCAGGTATTGGTTCTCGACCGAGTTGTAGACCACCTCGGGATATTTTTCGAAGGGGCCCGTGTAGAGGGTGGTATTGGCGACGATCGCCCCCGTGCCGGCCTTGACCCTCGTTGCGCCAACGGCGTCCTGCCCGGGCTCGAAGTAGTAGGTGACGAAGA
The DNA here is from genome assembly GCA_013694845.1 of Acidobacteriota bacterium. Lineage (GTDB taxonomy): Bacteria > Acidobacteriota > Vicinamibacteria > Vicinamibacterales > 2-12-FULL-66-21 > JACDCA01. Next base: position 3,544 of record JACDBQ010000667.1, on the reverse strand, counting down.
ACTCGTCGAGCGCCGAATTGTAGGTGGCGCTCGGCAAGCCTTCCCAGTAACCCGTGGCGCCGACGGGAATCTGGTCGCCGATCGGCACGCCCGCCGTGCTCACCCGCTGCCCTTTGACGTCAGGACCGCCTGGGCTGGAATACTCGGCCCACGTCACCAGAAACTCCCGGGAGCCCGACGAGTAGGCCACACCGGGTGCCGATTCGGTGTGTTTGGGCACTCCGGTCTGGCTGATCGGGAACCTGTCCGTCAGGAACTGGACGGCGCCGCCGCTGTTTCGCACGAGCCGGCCCACAACACGGGTCGGCAGTTCTTCGACCCAGGTGACGAGACAGGCGTTGATTTCGGCGCCACACGCGACGCGGACGGCCCCGGCCTGCCGCGCGACGCCGTCGGTGTTCAACGCCGCCGGCTCGCCGAGCGGCACGCCGCCGGCCGAGACGAAGCGCAAGCCCAGGTTGATCACTCCCCATGCCACGAGGTAGGCGTTGTTGGCGCCGTCGTAGGCTACCGCGGAGAATCGGCGCGTACCGCCGTCAGGAGGCTTTGGAAAGGCAGTGCTGCCGACGCGAGAGACCTGCGCCGACGTCATGACAGGCGCGGCCAGCATTACGATCGCGAGGGCCCCGGCGGTGAGCCCGCGGCGGCACATCACTGACGCCAGGTTGCCGGAGAGGAAGAGTGACAAAACTTGCAGCATAAAACCTCGGTGCCTCCGCGGCCGTTCTATCGGCGACAGAACTTCGCAACAACAGACTGGGGCCGTGTCTTTGTGACCTTGAATAAGGGCGACGCGCGGCAGGCTGGTGGAAATTCTATTGGGCGTCCGGCCGTAGTGTCAACGGCTAAGTAGCTGAGGGGGAACCAGTTCTCAGCGCCGGTGCGCCCGGAATGGTCGTCGTCCCCATCCCTGGACCGAGCGGGCTGGACGAAGGGGAGACCGGGCTGCGGGAGAGCGTGTGCTACCCTGTTTCACTCAAAACACCATGAAGAAGCGTGCACTCATCACCGGCATCACCGGGCAGGACGGCTCGTATCTCGCCGAGTTGCTGCTCGAAAAAGGCTACGAAGTCTTCGGCATGACTCGCCGGGCAAGCGCGCCAAATCTCGGCCGGATCCAGCACCTGCTGGACCGCATCGAGCTTCGCCCGGCCGACCTGCTCGATCAGCTGTCGCTCATCCGCGTGCTTGCCGACGTCAGGCCGGTCGAGGTCTACAACCTCGCCGCCATGTCGTTCGTGCCCGCGTCCTGGGATCAGCCGATGCTGACCGGGGAGTTCAACGCCCAGGGCGTCACCCGGATGCTCGAAGCCGTCCGGCACGTCGATCCGACCGTCCGGCTCTACCAGGCGTCCTCCAGCGAGATGTACGGCAAGGTGCGGGAGGTCCCGCAGACCGAATTGACGCCGTTCTATCCCCGCAGCCCTTACGGCGTGTCCAAGGTCTTCGCCCACTACATCACGGTCAATTACCGTGAGAGCTACAACCTGTTCGCCGTCTCGGGCATCCTCTTCAACCACGAGTCCCCACGGCGCGGCCTCGAGTTCGTCACCCGCAAGGTGACTGACGGCGTCGCGCGGATCAAGGCCGGGCTGAGCGATACGCTCGCGCTCGGCAATCTGGACGCCCAGCGCGACTGGGGTTTTGCCGGCGATTACGTCGAGGCCATGTGGCTGATGCTTCAGCAGGACGAGGCCGACGACTACGTAATCGCCACCGGGCGGACGCATTCTGTCGGCCAGCTCGTCGAAGTCGCCTTCGCTCACGCCGGGCTCGACTGGCGGAAGTATGTGAAGATCGATCCGGCCTTCTTACGGCCCGCGGAGGTTGACCTCCTGATCGGGGATGCCAGCAAGGCGCATCAGAAGCTCGGATGGACCCCGACGGTCGACTTCGAGGGGCTGATCCGCATGATGGTTGACGCCGATCTCGCTCGCCACGCGACCCTGTAACCGCCGGTGTCAGCCCGCTCCGAGCGTCGATGAGGATAGCGATTCCAGGGCTCAACCTGTCGATGACGCTGACGCGGGCGCCGTTCCGGTTCGAACTCGCGCGTCCGCGCCAGCTCCATGCAGGGGCAGGCTCCGCGACGCGGCAGACGAACTACACGGGGGACGGCCTGACCGTCGAGTCTCGCATCCTCGACGCCCTGCAGTCCGATCGATTCACGTCCGCATACTCGGCCGGGATCCAGACCCCGCACAAGATCGGCGTCGGTGGTGACCTGCGGATCCACTGGCGGGTGTACACCTGCCTGTGGGCCGCGGAACACGCCCTGTCGTTGCCGGGGGATTTCGTCGAATGCGGGGTCAACACCGGCATCATCTCCCGGGCCATCTGCGACTACGTCAACTTCGCCAGCGTGCCGAAGCAGTTCTTTCTGTTCGACACCTTCGCAGGTATTCCCGAGTCGCAGGCCGCACCCGACGAACGCGAGCACGTCCGGAGCAAGAACGCGCGGATCTACCGCGACTGCTACGAGGACACGAAAAGAACGTTCGCGCCGTTTCCGAATGTCCGGCTGGTAAGAGGCATGGTCCCCGACACTCTCGCGGCGCAGCCGATCGAAAAAGTCTCGTACCTGTCGATCGACATGAACCTGGTATTTCCCGAGATCGCCGCGCTCGAATTCTTCTGGGACCGCCTGGTCCCCGGCGGCATCGTCGTACTCGACGACTACGCGTTCGCCGGCCACCGCCACCAGCACGAGGCGGTGGATGCCTTCGCCCTCCGGCGGAACGTTCCCGTGTACACGTCGCCCACCGGCCAGGGTCTCATCCTCCGACCACCCTCCTAAGTCCGGGTTTGCCGAGCACGTCGCCGCCGACACGTTCCGGCAGTCACCGGCGGGTGATGCGTCAGAGCGCCGTCATTCTCACGGCTCGGCTGGTTCCTCGCCCCGCTCCAGTTCCTCACCGCCGTGATCGTGGCCCGGGCGGTGGGCCCGGAAGGGAAGGGGGCCCTGGCGCTGCTCACGGGCCTCACGGCGATCCTGGTGAGCCTCGTCGGTCTTGGCCTTCCGTCTGGCGCGGCCGTGCTGTACGGCCGGGCCCGGTGCGGTATGTAGCTCGTGGTCTCTCAGCATCTTGACGTCGGCGTGCCCGTCAGCGGGCACGCGGCGGTTTCACGGCGGCGGCCCGACCTGCCTGCCCACTTCGTCCCATCCGGCGACGAGCCTTCTATCTGGACGCCGCGACCTGCTCGTCGCGCTGGGTCTGCTCATGACCTCTGGAGCGACAGATCTCAAGGAAATGACCGCGACGTATCGGCGCCACCCGAACTTCGCCATGTCGTCCGGATCCAATCTGACGCTGCTCTCCATCATCGAGCCGAGCGCGGGAATGCCGGATCCGCGACCCAGGCGCGCGGCCGTCGTCGAGTTGCTGCGTCGCCTGGAGATGGGCGAGGCCCTCCCACGAGCGCGCTGTTCCACCGTCGATTCGAGGAGCGGCGCGCGCCTGTACTCGTTCGGTCGTGGGACTATCGCCAGCGGCATCATGCGCGCGGCGCGTGGTTTCCGGACTCGGGTGTTCTTGCCGACGTA
>JACDBQ010000660.1 GCA_013694845.1 Acidobacteriota bacterium | reverse complement strand
CCACCGCACTATCCAATGGACGCAATTACTCGGCCGCCTGCGCGGGCCGCTGTTGGGGTGGGCGGTCTGCTCGGCGACCTGGATGTCAAATGCGATCCCACGTGCACCGGACCAGCCGGTGTCATCTTCTCTTGATGTGCCAACAACAAGGGAGGACCGGTGGGATCGCGACGCGATTGTACGTGGATTCTGGGCCTGACAGGGTTCCGAGTGCTGACCATGGAGAGCGATGGCGAGGGTGTGGACAGTCGGCTGACGATTCGCGTCGAGCGGCGTGGCCTGCGACGTTACGTCTGTGGCGGCTGCGGCGGCCGGACCGGGCGCGTCCGATCGACGCGTGATCGCACGTGGGATGATGTGCCGTGGGCGTCGCATCCGGTGACGCTGGTCTACACGCAACGGCGCCTGTACTGTCGACACTGTGGGATCCGTACAGAGCGGATGGACTTTGCCGATCCCAAGGCGCGGTCACGCGACGCTTGCGCCAGCAGATCGGACTCGATTGCCAATCGATGCCGACCAGTCATGCGGCCGTGCGCCACGGCGTCAGCTGGAGCAAGGTTCGACGGGCCGAGGCGGCGTTTCTCGCCGACTGGGATCGCACGCGGCGGAAGTATCGCCCGCGCCATCTGGGCGCCGATGAAATCCAGCGCGGGAAGGGGCAGCAGTTCTGGACGGTCCTCTCGGATCTCGTCCGCGGCGAGGTCGTCGGGTTGGCGAAGGACCGGAGCGAAGAGAGTTTGCGGACCCTCCTGACGACGCGCCTGGATGCCCGCCAGCGGGCCGCCGTGGAGGCCGTCTGCACCGACATGCATCGGCCCTATCTGAATGCCGTCGGTGAGACGCTCCCGCAGGCAGAAATCGTCTTCGACAAGTTTCACGTGCTGCAACACGCCTCAGCCGCACTTGACGAGATGCGGCGACAGGAGTTCTTCCGCGCCGGGCCCGCGATGCGAGAACACGGCCGCGGCAAACGCTGGCTGCTCTTGCGACGCTGGAAGACCATGCGTGGATCGAAGCGAGCGGAACGGCGAACGCTCTTTTCGGCCAACCGCCGCTTGTTCAAACGTACGTTTGCGCGAACAACTCGATCGCCTCTGGACGTACCAAACGCGGACGGGCGTGCTGAATTTCCTGAACGGCTGGATCGACGCGCTGCGGTGGCAGCGACTGCCCGAAATGGAACGGCTGGGCCACTTCCTCTTCACACACATCGAAGGGATTGCGGCCTACTGCGATCATCCATTTCGCTTCGGAGTCGTCGAATCGATCAACACGACTATCAAAGCCGTGCTCCGCCGATCGCGAGGCATGCGCGATGAAACGATCCTGCTGCTGAAACTCAAATGGGCGACCGCTCATCCGATTCGTTCCGCTCGTGATCTCGCGCAGTTCCTCAATCCCAAGGGGCTGTACTCAAATCGGTGAAGAACCTATTTCTTCTCGATTGTGTAGCCTTCGGGAACTTTGAAGGCGTCGTCGGCGATCGCGTCGGTCGAGACGCTGGCCACCTTCTGAATCATCTTCATCGGCCCCATCTGTTTCATGGCTTCGACCATCGGGCCGCTGCCTTCGAAGACCATCGTCATTTCGGTGAGATAGGGGATGCCTGGCGCGGCGGCGGCGGCCTCCATCAATTTATCGAGGCCGCCCGACTTGCCGGGGGCCATGCCGGTCACCGCCGACATCAGGTTCGTCTCCATCGCGGCCTTGTTGAACGCCGCGAATTCAGCCGCACCGGGTGCCCCCCTGGCAATCCAGATCGATCCATTCATCATCATCCTGACGTCTTTCATCATCGCGGCCGCCTCGGGGGGCGCCTGGCCCTGCCCCATCATCTCGGCCATATCGATCGTCATCATCAGCGCGTGTTCCTCACAGAGCTGGCCGTCGATAGTCTGCGTCTTGCCGGTCGGTTTGAAGGACATGTCGACCTCCGGCATCGTAACGGGCGCGCCTCCGGCCGCGATCGACGCGGGCGTGGTGATCGTGGCCGTCTTGGTTGCGGCGGTCAGCACGATGACCTGCCGCGCGGCGATGTCGGCGATGGAACTGACCACCTGGCCGTTCACGTCGATGTCCGCTCGAGACTTCTGTCCCCTGATGCGCATGGTGATCCGCGGCAGCTGCGCACCGCCCATCGCGGCTGCCGCTGCGCCCTCCATCGTCATGGTCTGCACGACGGTCACATCGGCCCGCACCGACACGAAGCTGACCGCCACCACGGCGACGGTAACCAACCAATTTTTCATCGAGACCTCCGGGGAAGATGTTAGCACTCAGCGCGAGCAGCGAAGGACGGGACGTCGTCGACACCACGAGCACCAAGGCCACGAGAACCACGAAGGATTACTTGGTGGTTCGTGGTGTCTTGGTGCCCCTTGTGCAACCAGCCGTCTGCCGGTCGTCGACAACCGGTTCGGATCCCGCCAAGTCCGCACTTCGCAAGCCGAATCCGCGATCTATTGCTTCATCCGTTCGAGAACTTCTCCCAGCTTCCGGATCTCCTCCCCGTAGAGCGACCAGTTGCCGTCGCGCTGTGCCTGGAGGGCACGCTGATAGTGGGTGCGCGCCTGTTCGGCGAGGGTAGCGA
>JACDBQ010000627.1 GCA_013694845.1 Acidobacteriota bacterium | reverse complement strand
GCTCTCCTCCATCAGCCTCCGGGCGTCGGCATTACCCGGCGCAACGGCGAGCACTTCGCCGGCCGCGCGTGAGGCTTCGTCAAAGCGCCCTGATGCGAAGAGCTCGCGAGCACTCGTGAGGCTGCGTGTGACAGTCTCGGCCGCCTGCTGCGCGCGCTCCCGAAGCCGGCGGGCTTCCGGGTGCCCGGGGCTCATGGCCAGCACCGCATCAGCATGTTGCTGGGCCGCTGCTTCGTCGCCGGCCTGCAGCGCCCGGCTTGCCTGTTCAAGTCCCGTCGCAATGGCCTGTTGGGTCGCGAGCGCAGATTCATCCGCCCGAGTTTGTGCGGCCGGCGGCACCGGGGCAACGTCGCGTCGAATAACCCACGTCACGAGGGCCCCAACCAGGACCAGTATGGCGGCGACGGCCGCGAGCACCGCGGGTCGGCGTGTCCGCGGCGGGAGGGCGACCCGAGGGTCGGTCGGATCCGACGCTTGCGCGGTGCCCGAAGGACTCCTTAGCAGCGGAAGCGGTGTCGCCGGCACCGACGCGATGGTCGGCGCGTCGTGTGCGATTCTTGACGCGTGACTCCCGAAGCCCGGCATGGCACCCGGCGCCGCACCGATCGCGCTCGGACGCGGCGGATCGGAGGCGACGCGCCCTCCCTCAGCGGCCGGTCGTCCAAAGGCCGGCGAGTTCGACAACAGCAGCTGCTGGCGGTAGGCCGTCAGATCGGCCAGCATGTCGCTCATGTGCTGGTATCGCGCCTCCCGGCTTTTTTCGAGCGCGTGCTCAACCACCGACTCGAGTTCGGACGGAAGGTTGGCATCGAGATTTCTCAGCGGTTCCGGGACGTCCTGCAGGATCTTGTAGAGCGTGGCGCCGAACGAATCCCCCTCGAACGCCTTGCGCCCTCCGAAAACCTCGTAGAGCACCACGCCGGTCGAAAAAATGTCCGACCGGTGATCCGCACGCTCCCCACGCACCTGCTCGGGGGCCATGTAGTTGAGCGTGCCCATCATCATGTTGCTGTTGGTCAGCTCAGAGGTGATCAGGCGCGCGAGGCCGAAGTCCAGGATCTTCGCGGTCCCGCTGGTGGTGATGAAAACGTTCGCGGGCTTGATGTCGCGGTGGATCACGCCGTGGACGTGGGCGTACTCGATGCCCTCGCAGATCTCGATGGCGAGCTCGAGCTTCCGGGCCAGGCTCATCGCGGTGTGCCCGGCCACCCGCTGCTGAAGATCCTGCCCTTCGAGGAGCTCCATGGCGAGGAAGGGCTGGCCCTCGTGCTCGCCGAGGTCGTAAATCGTGATGATGTTCTTGTGGGAGAGCTGTCCGGCGGCGCGTGCTTCGCGGAAAAACCGCTCCCGCACTTGGGCGTCCGCGTCGATCGCGCCGATCAACTTGACGGCGACGACTCGCTGCAGGAGCGGATCGAAGGCCCGGTAGACGACCCCCATGCCGCCCTGACCGAGCTTTTCGACGAGCTGATACCGTCCGATCGTATTCATCCAGGGCAGGTCGACACAGCGGCTGTGCTGAAACCGCGATCATACCAGCGTGGAGTTGAACCGGAAAGCGCCGGCGCGGTTATAAAAGGGTGGGCGAAACGTGCTGATTCGGGGTGGATGACGGGGTTGGTCAGCGCTGATTTTGCCGCTTCAGAACCGGCTTGGCGGATTCGGTGAGTCGCACGCGCGGGTGTCCTCGAAATGGACCGGTATCACTTCGTTCTTCGTCTCGCCACCTGCGCGCGCACCCTGTCGATCTCCGCCTGCAGTTGTGCGATGCGCGTGAATTGCACCCCGAAATCCTCTCGAATGCGGGTAAGCGCATCGAGGACTTCCACGACGGTGGCTTTGAGGGAATCAAACTCCGCTCGAGTGACGTTCAACGACTTGGCGGCGCTCGGACTGACGCGACGTGTTCGACGAGCTCTCTTCATCGGCAATCAGAACCGCTTCGGGTCCGAGGCGCGGGACGTTGTTCTGCGGTCGGCGATCGACCAGACGTTTCCGCACTGTTGGCAGCGGAGGTACACAGCTAGAGACGTCCGGGTTGCGGCGCGAACTTCCTGACTGTGACAACTCCCGCAGACTTGCTTGTCATGTTGGGCGGACGGAGCAGTGGCAGGTTCCGGATTGCGAGATGTATTGAGCACCTGGATGGCTCCCCTGGGTCCCGAGTGAGATACTAAGGTTTCCCAAGGACTCAGCAATTACTGCGCCCACGGCAGAGTCGGAGAATGGGCGACTTTCCAGCAGCTTCTGATTGGAAGTCACCTCAGCGGCAGATTAAAAGCTGGCGCTGGACATCGTTCCTGCGGGGCTGGACACAGTGCGCCGCACGGAGGGGCCTGGTGTAAATCTGCTACCGCTGCCAGAACGGCCGAGCGTCGACTAGCCGACGGCGAGCTTCCGGAACCGCGCGAACGAACGCGGCAAAGCCGCGGCGCGACTGTTGACTCCCCAGGACATCGCCATTGGCGAGGCAATGGTAGAAGCGATGATCGTTGAGGCGCCAAGCCGATCCGGTAACCATCTTCGGCAAGACCCGGAGCAAAACGCCGATCCGCTGTCAGGGCATCCTCGAGGGTGCGTCCCAAGGTCAGGCGGTATCCCTCCGCTGAGCACCACGGAAAGCGCCGATCCACCCTTTCCGCTTGTGAGCGCGGTTCCCACCAGCCGAGTCGGCTTTGGAGCCTGCCGCCCCAACTCCCCGACTACCGACAGGTGTGCTCACCGCGGTCGCCCCCGTCTTTGCGCGCCCGACGCGACCCGCACACCGCTTCGGACGCTGCCGATGGGCACGACGTTTACGATTTTGGAGAGCAGGAAGCTTGGTTGCGAATTGAATTCAACGACGTGCAGTGGGGCCGCAGGGTGGGGCTCGTCGAACGCAGATTCGCGCGTATCAATCCGTGACGGGCAAGGCTTGCCTCACAGCAATGGTCGCGTCAGCTACCTGTTAGCTTGACTTCGGGACCTCGCCATTCCTGCGAATTGTTATGGTTGAAAGTTGGGGTGGATGACGGGGTTCGAACCCGCGACTTCCGGAGCCACAGTCCGGCGCTCTGCCACTGAGCTACACCCACCATATCGAGTGCGGTTTGCGGATTGGCGATTGCGGGTCGCAACTGCCGATTGCTGGTCGATAAAGTGATTACACGGTGCCGTCCGCGGGGCGTCCGTGAACCACGCAGTTTAACACGGCCCCCCGACCGATTGCCCTAGCTGCCCGTCGCCGGTCGCTCGAACACGTCGTCACCCGTGATATCGGCGAGCTCGCCGTTTTCGACGCGGACGGCACAACGGTGGACGAGATCGGCGCGCCCGCCCTTGGCGTCGTACATCAAGGTATCGGCGCGGTGGATCAGCTCTGCGGCCAGCTTGCGGGCGACACCACGACGGTCCGCCACACTGCCGAGGCGCAGGCAGACGACCCCGACGTCCACCCTGACGGGACGGACGACGAGGCGGCGATCATCGCGGGTCCAGTCGTGCGAGCCGACGGCCGCCTTGAAGCGATCGGCGATCTCCACGGCCTCGGCACACCCGGGCAGGTCCGGGATGAGGAAGCAGAATTCGTCGCCGCCAAACCTCGCGTGAAGGTCCCGCGACTCGCCGGCGCGTTCGAGCGCGAGGAAATCCTCGGAGCGGATCTGGTCCGACAGGATCCGTGCGACACGCTCGATGATCCGGTCACCGACCGAATGACCGTAGGTGTCGTTGTACCACTTGAAGCTGTTGATATCGACGACGCCGACACCGCACCAGCGGACACGCTGCTCGACGGCGAGAAACGACTCGACCCGCTCCATGAACCAGTCGAAGTTGAGCAGCTTCGTTTTGGGATCGCGATGGGATTTTTCGGTGAGGTCGGCGACGACGTCCTCGAAGTAGCGGGCGATGTTGCTGACGGTGACGTCCTTTTCCGTCAGCTGTTGTTGAAGCCGTTCCATCTTCGTCGCGAAGCCTTCGGTCAGGGCGCGCAGGGCATCATGCTTGGAATCCTCGAGCAACTGCCGCTGGCCTGCGATGACGCTGTCGATGGCCGCGAGCAACTCGCTGGTGCGCCCTTCGT
>JACDBQ010000606.1 GCA_013694845.1 Acidobacteriota bacterium | reverse complement strand
GATTAGGAGAATAACGCGGAATCAATCCTTAATCCCTGGTGCCTAATCCCCGGACCCTGCGCATCCCGCATCCCGCACCCCGCACCCCGCACCCCGGAAGCTATTACCCTCCCCCCTTCGGCACGCGCTTCTCGGGCGCGGGACGGGTCGGCGCTTTTGGCATTTTCGCGATCCGGTCCTGCACTTCCTTGATCGCGCGCGCGAGTTGCGGATCGGTGCCCTTGGCCAGCTGTGACGGATCGTCGACGACTTCGATGTCCGGCTCGACGCCGTGGCCTTCGCGGAACCAGGTGCCTTTCGGGTCATACATGCGGAAGGTCGGCACCGTGACGTTGCCGCCGTCGACGAGCAGCGGCGCGCCGCTGATGCCGATCAGGCCGCCCCATGTGCGCGTGCCGATCACCGGGCCGATGGCCGCCTGCTTGAAGTAGGTGGGGAACGCGTCGCCGCCGGATCCGCTCCAGCCGTTGATCAGCATGACCTGCGCCCCCCGATGAGCCACGGGGGGCCACTGCCAGCTCGCGCCGTCGCGGACGGCCCAGTACGCCAGGATGGGCCGGTTCAACAACTCGATGAACCGGTCCGGAATCTGCCCGCCGCCGTTCCAGCGCTCGTCGATGATCAGTCCGTCTTTTTTCCACTGCCCCATGAACTGCTTCACCAGTTCGTTCTGCGCATCCACACCTGTGCTCTGCACGTAGATGTAGCCGACCTTACCGTTGGTTGCCTGGTCGACGATCTGGCGCCGCTCCTCGATCCACGCGCGATACCGCAGCTCGACTTCGCTGGTAATCGTCCTGGCGAGCACTTGCCGCGCGCCCTCCAGCGTGGGCTTGGAATTGACGGTCAGCAGCACGGTCTTGTTGCCCAGCCCCTGGAAGGCGGCGTAAGGATCCTGCTTCGTGTCGATGGTGTCGCCGTTGACCTGGAGGATGTACTCGCCTTGCTTGACATTCACGCCTGGCTCATCGAGCGGGGCGCGCGCGCCCGTGTCCCACGGACCGCCGCGGACGATCGTCCTGACCCGATAGGCGCCGGCAAGCTCCCAGTCGATTCCGAGCATGCCGACGTTCCGCGTGGGCGGATTCTCCTTTTCACCGCCGCCATAGTAGGTGTGCGACGCGTTCAGCTCGCCGATGAACTCGCCGATGATGAAGTCCACGTCCCAGCGCGTGACGGCATCCTGCAGCAGCTTTCCATACCGGGTCTTCATCGCGGCCCAGTCGACGCCGTGCATGCCGGCATCGTAGAAGTAGTCCCGCTGGAAGCGGAAGACGTCCTCGAAGATCTGCTTCCACTCGGCCCGCGGATCAACCGGCGCCTCCATGTCGGCAGTGGCGATCGGCTTTTCGAACTTCTGTGGCGACTTGATCTCGAGGATGGCAAAACGATTCTGCGAAGAGACCAGCATCTTCTTCCCGTCGGCCGTGACCTCGAAACCCGCGGCATCGTCGAGCACCGGCTTCTCTTCCCGCTCGGTGAAGTCGAAGTACACGATCGGGCTCTTGGTGTCCGCCGAGCCGGTACGCGGGAGGCGGCGGAAGAGCAGCTTCCCTTTGACGGCCTGGATCTCGGCGTAATTGCCCGGGGCCGGCGGCAGCACGACCGCCCTCGATTCGAAGCCGTCCAGGTCGATGTCGACGTTTTTCACCTCGGTCGCTGGCTTGGCCGTCTCATCTTTCTTCTCGTCAGGCTTTTTCTCGTCCGGCTTTTTCGGGTCGGTGGCACCTTCGTGATCGTTACGGGCGTAGAGCGGAGACTGCACGTCTTTTCGTAGCGGGACGGCGACGATGCGCGTCGGGTTGGGATAGGTCCAGCTGTTGTCGAAATTGCCGTAGACGGGCGCGAACTCGCGGTCCGACGCGTAGTACAGGTATTTCCCCTCCGGGTCGAACGCCGGCTGCTGATCGTTGAGATAGCCGGTTGTCGCGCGGGTCAGCTTTGCACCCCGGGTGTCGAACAGGAAGATCGAACTGTTCGCATCACCCGTCGGACGCGAATACGACACCCATCGTGAATCAGGCGACCAGTCGAGCTCGAACCCGGAGAGCGCCCCGTGGTTCATCCACTCCGGACTCTCATCGATTTTCATCGACTTGCCGGATTCGATCTCCACGATGTGGATCCGCATCGCCTGGTCGATGAACGCCACTTTCTTGCTGTCGGGCGACCAGTAGGGCGCGTAGCGAAAACCGGTGCCGAGCGCGGTCACTTTCCTTTCGGTGCCGGCCTCGTCGGCCGCGCGGACGGTCAGCTCGTACTCACCGCTCTTGTCGCTCCAGTACGCGAGCCACTTGCCGTCAGGTGACCACCGGGGATAACGCTCCGCCACGCCCGAGGTGCGGCTCGTGTTGACGACCGGACCGAACTCCGCGGGTGCGCTGAACACGTCGCCACGCGCCTCGAAAAGAGCCCGCTTGCCGGTCGGGGATACCGTGGCCCATTGAATCAGGTTGTCGACCTTGGTCGTCCGCGCCCGAAGGGTGGTCTCGTCGGTGAAGACGCGAACCGGAACTTCGCGCTGCTTGCCGGAAGGGACGTCGAGCAGATACAACCGTCCACCCGACTGGAAGACAATGCCGTCCGGACCGAGAGACGGGAATGTGATGTCGAAGTCCTCGAACTGCGTCACCTGGCGTGCGGTGCCCGCCTTCACGTCGTAGGCCCAGATATTGTTGCGCTCGTTCGCGCCCCGGTCCGAAACAAAGTACACCGAGGTGCCATGCCACATCGGCTGGGCATCATTTGCGGGATTGCTGGTGATGTTTCTCGCGGCCTTCGTCGTCAAATCGAATAGCCAGAGGTCGGGCGACCAGCCGCCGCGGTATCGCTTCCAATTGCGGAAGTCCTGGGCCATCGGCATGTAGACGAACTGCTTGCCGTCCGGTGAATAGGCGCCGAACTCCCCATACGGCACCGGCAGCTTCTCCGGGAGCCCACCCGCAAGACCGACCGTATAGAACTGGCTGTATCGCTGCCGGCCGCTTTCCCTGGACGACGCGAACAGGACCCCTTTGCCGTCCGGCTTCCATCCCACCACGCGATCTGCCATAGGGTGGTAGGTCAGGCGGACCGGCTCACCACCAGCACTCGGGATCACATACACATCCACGTTGCCGTCATACGACGCGCTGTAGGCGACCTTCAAACCGTCAGGAGAGAATCGCGGAAAGGATTCTTCGCCCGGCGATGACGTCAGCCGGAAGGCGGATCCTCCCTCCTTGCCGACCAGCCAGACGTCGCCCGCGTAGACGAATGCGATCTGGGTTTTCGAGACTGCGGGAAAGCGGAGCATGCGGGCGTCGATCTGCGCAGACGCGGGCATCGCAAACGACGAAAACACGGCGAGGCAAAGAACAAGGCGGACCAGCTTCGATGGCATCAGTACTCCAGAAAGATCGAGGAGCACCATTGTAGCGCCGGCCCGGTGGGCAAGATCCGCAGGGGCCAGCCGGCGCCGGCCCCTGCGACATTCCCCGAGGATGGCTACTTGCTGACCTTCAAACGGTCGACGACGGACTTCACACCGTCAGTGGCACGAGCGACTCTCACCGCGCGGGTCTTTTCGGCAGCTGAAGGCACTGTGCCGGTCAGGGTCACCGCGCCGTTGTTTGAGTCGACGTCGATCTTCAAGCCGGAGATCGCCGTATCGGCGAGGAACTTGGTCTTGATTGCCGAGGTCAGGGCCGCGTTACCAATGGCGTCACCGGCTCGATCCGACGTGGCACCGGCCTTGTTCTGGGCTCGGTCGGTTTTCTTGTCGGCGTCGCGGGCAGCGGGTCGTCGAAGACGGTCGCCGCCTCGGCGAAGGCGATGCCATGCTTGGTCAGGTTGCGGGCGGCCTTCGCAAGATCCCACTCAAACTCCATGTGCCCACCGTAACCCGCGACAGCCCGCCGGGC
>JACDBQ010000605.1 GCA_013694845.1 Acidobacteriota bacterium | reverse complement strand
CGCCGCCTCCTTCCGCAACTGTCCCTGCTCGGTTTCGAGCGCCGCGATCCGGCTTGGAAGAGTTCCAAGCTCACGCTGCTCCTTGTGCGAGAGCTTGCGCTTCACCAGGTCCGTTGTCGGCGGCCGTGAGGTGGTCGGCGCGCCTTTTTCCCTGCTCGAGGGGCCCCGGCCGGGGTCGCTTTCGTTCGGTGGCCCACCTGGGACCGGCTTTCCTCGGGCGCCTCGCTCGGAGCCCGGGCGGTTGCTCTGCCGTAGATAGTCGTACCATCCGCCGACATACTCCGTCACCATGCCGGTACCTTCGAAGGCCAGCGTGCTGGTGACGATCCGATCGAGAAAGACGCGATCGTGACTCACCAGCAGGACCGTCCCGTCGAAGTCGGCGATCAGCTCTTCCAGCAGTTCAAGTGTCTCGATGTCGAGATCGTTCGTGGGCTCATCGAGGACCAGGACATTGGCGGGCTTCGCGAACAGCCGCGCGAGCATCAAACGATTCCGCTCTCCTCCCGACAGCGACTTCACGGGTGAGAGGGCGCGCTCCCGCGGGAACAGGAAATCCGCCAGATAGCCGATGATGTGGCGTGGCTCCCCGTTGATCGTGACCGTGCTGTTGCCTTCGTTGACGCTGTCGGCGACGGTCACCTCCGGGTCGAGCTGCTCTCGTTGCTGATCGAAGTACGCGACCTGCAGGCGCGCACCGTGGCGTACCGTTCCGCTGTCGGGCTCCATCTCCCCCAGCAGCAGGCGAAGCAGCGTAGACTTGCCCGAGCCGTTCGGACCGATCAATCCGATGCGGTCCCCGCGAAGCACCCGCACCGAGAAATCACCAATCACCATCCGGCCGTTGAAGCTCTTGCCGACCGCCTTGGCCTCGAATACCAGCTTGCCGGAGGTTTCGATGTGATCGATCGCAAGGCGGACGTTGCCCCCGACCTCGCGAACCGCCTCGCGAGTGGCCCGTAGTTGTATCAAGTCTTTCACTCGGCCTTCGTTGCGCGTGCGCCGTGCCTTCACGCCCTGGCGAAGCCACGCTTCCTCCTGCGCAAGCTTCTTGTCCAGCCGGGCCAGGTCGCGCGCCTCGTTCTCGAGCGCGGCGGCCTTCTTCTCGAGAAATCTCGGGTAGCTACCGGGCCACGAGGTCAACGTGCCTCGATCCAGCTCGACGATGCGGGTCGCGAGTGCGTTGAGGAACGCACGGTCATGGGTCACGACGAGCAGTGCGCCTGCAAACGACGACAGGTACTCTTCCAGCCACTGGATCGCGTCGATATCGAGATGGTTCGTCGGCTCGTCGAGCAGCAGGACGTCCGGCTCGGACACCAGCGCTTTTCCGAGCAGGGCCCGGCGCCGCCAGCCGCCGGACAGCTCTCCCACGGGACGATCGGCGGGAAGGTCCAACCGCGAGACGACCAGCTCGACTTTCTGCTCGAGGCTCCAGCCATCGCGTTCCTCGAGCAGATGCTGCAGCTCCCCGAGTCGGGTCAGCGCTTTTATGTGCGCGACCGAGTCGTGGGGCGTCTCGGCCACCTGGCTGGCCGCATGGTGGTAATCGGCGACCAGGGCACCGAGCTCGCCTAGACCGTCGGCCACTTCGTCGAAGACGGTGCGCGTGCCGACGAGGGGCACATCCTGATCGAGCCTCGCCATCCGTACGCCTGGGGCGCGCCAGACGGTCCCCTGGTCCGGCGGCACCGCTCCGCCAATGACCTTCAGCAGGCTGGACTTCCCTGATCCGTTCCGACCGATCAGAGCGATCCGCTCGCCCGCTTCGATTTGTAGATTCGCCGCCTCGAAGAGCGGGAGGTGACCGAAGGCGAGGGCGACGGCGTCCAAAGTGATGAGGGGCAATTCGCAATGGTATCATGATGGCATGCGAACGACCATTGACAAGGCAGGCAGGGTGGTAATCCCTGCCGCCGTCCGCGAGCGGGCAGGTCTGGCGCCGGGAACCCAGCTCGAGATCACCGTCGACGAAATCGGTCTCAGGATCGAACGGGTCGCCGAAGGACCTCGGCTGGTCAGAGTCGGCCGCCGCCTTGTGGCACGACCGACCGCTCCTGCCGGATCACGACCGAACCTCGACATCGCGGCCATCGTGGAAGACGAGCGCAACCGATGGCCGTAGGCCTGTTCCTGGATACGAGTGTGCTGCTGGCCGGGCTCATCGACCTCGGGCCGCAGAGTGCGCCGGCGCAATCGTTGATGCACGCGGTCGCAGAGAAGACCATACCGGCGCCGGCGACGGCATGGCACTGCTGCCTCGAGTTCCTGTCGGTCGCGACGCGCCTGCCGCCCGAATTCCGCCTCAGTCCGGCTGACGCGACCCACCTGCTGGTCGAGGAGGTTTTCACACGGATGACCGTTCACGACCTTCCTGCCGCTGAGCGGAAGACGATGATGCAGTGGCTCGCGCAGGATGGGGTGGCGGGGGGCCGCATCTACGACGTGCACATCGCCGAAATAGCTCGCGCGGCAGGGGCGCGGGTCGTGGTGACCGACAATCGCCGACACTTTCTGGCTGCGCTCCGTCACGGCCTCCGCGTCGAGACGCCTTCGGAGTTCCTGGCAGGGCGTCGAAAGAGCAAGCGCCGCTGACGTAGAATTGATTCATAACAGGAGGGTTGATGAAAGCACTCGTGGTAGCGCTGGTTCTGACGCTTGCAACTACGACGGCCGCGGCCGGAGAAACGAAACTCGGCACGGGTGTCTCGCTCAAGAAGGCCACCCCGATCGGGGCACTGATCGACAAGCCAGCCGATTTCCTCGGTAAGCCGATCCGCGTCGATGGCGTCGCAACCGCGGTGTGCGAGGAAATGGGGTGCTGGATGGCGGTCGCATCCGGAGATGACCCCAAGGGGAAAACGGTCCGCCTGAAGGTCGAAGACGGCGTCATCAAGTTCCCGGTCACCGCAAAGGGCAGGAACGTCTCAGCGGAAGGGATCTTCGAAAAGATCGCCGCAACCGATGAGCATGCGAAGGAAGCCGCCGGGGAGCACGGCAAGCACGACGCCGGCGCGTCGAAGAAATATCAGATCAAGGCCACCGGCGCAGTGATCAGGTAGGGGTTGGGTGCTCAGTGCTCAGAGTCGGTGAAGGAATCGCGTCAACGTCAGACGGCAAGGCGGCGCCGGTTCGGGTGGGCTTCGGCGGAGTCATGTTGCTCCGTCTGAACTCCGGGGTGTCCCAGTTTGCCAGTTGGAGTGCGGCGGCGATTAGTTCACAACCTCTGAGTGCTGAAGTAAGGCTGATAGCACTCAGCGTTCAGCATGGCTAGTTCGAGAACCTGCCCCGGCCGATCCAGCGGCCGATCGTCCCGCTATTGATCGTCACGTCGGTCACATCACCCCAAGCCGCCGACGGGTTACCGCCGCAATGCCCACCGATCACGTCGATGATGTAGACGTCAGTGCTGTTTTCGGATGTGCCCCTGCCGTAGTGGTAGTCGACAACATCCTTGGACGGGTCATTGCCG
>JACDBQ010000603.1 GCA_013694845.1 Acidobacteriota bacterium | reverse complement strand
GGTGGTCGTCGCCGAGGCCGACGGGCAGCTTGTCGGCGTCGGGCAGCGCGGCCGCAGAGGAGCCGACCATGTGGTCTACAAGCTCTACGTCCACCCCCAGCATCGCGGCCGTGGTCTAGGCCCTCAGTTACTTGATGCCCTCACTGGGCAGCTGCCCGCTAATGCTGATCGGCTGTATATCGAACATTTCGTGGCCAACGAGCGCGCGGGCGCGTTCTATGAGCGTAAGGGCTTCACCGTGGAGCGGATCGAAGCAAGTCCTACGGAAGACCCTGCACTCGGGGTCGTGTGGCGTGCCCGCCATCTGGCTCCACTCGAACAGACGTCCGGACAAGGGTGACGCCAGGAAGCCCGCCCGGATGCGGATCCTGTTCTGGGACGACGGTGCCCAAATCATGCACTGAAACGCCCTCAACTGCCGATGAGCGGGTTGTGATGTGGGCAGGCGCCTCAGACAAGGCTCGCTGAGGCCAGGCGGGCCTCCTGTGATCAGACGAGCGGGTCAAAATGATTTCCCGGACCTCCTGCGCGCAGCGGCAGACGACAGCGAACTGGGCAGCCCATTCCAGCGCCTTCTCGCGGGAGGGCACGTCGATCATCGCGAACCCGCCGATGACCGCCTTGGTCTCGGGGTAAAGGGCCGTCGGTGACCATCCCGTCGGTCGCCACGATGCTCGCCCGCTGGCTTGCCACCCCGCCGCCGAAGATCCACACCCCTGCATCCTGGGCCTCCCGGACCACCGCGTGCGCGGCCTCGCCCACGGCGGCCCCCTCCTCCTCGGAGAAGGTCATCGCGCCATCGTCGAACGAGATCAGGTACCGGGTCATTCCTATGACTCCCTTGTCCCGGCGGCCTCTTCCGGCCGCTTCTCACCACTTGCACGAACGCCTTACTCCGGATCCGACACACTGCCCGGAAGAGTTTCACGGCGACTCCCCGCGGCGCACGCTCATGCCGCGGCGAGTTCGTACGGCAGCGGCATGGATTCGGGTGTTTCGTCGTACTCGCCGAGCACGTAGCGCAGTCGCTGGTTGAGATCATCGAGACTCTGCCGCACCTGACGACCGTCCGCGTCCGCTGTGAGGAGCCCTTCTCGGCTCAACCGGCCCGCGAAGCGCTTCGCCCTGTCGGGTACGTCGTCGCCCTCGTCGGCCATCAATTAACCCTCAAACGACGCGAGGAGGCCGATCAACGCCATGACATCTTGGGTGCGCGGGGCACGCGGCGTAGGCCGGGCACCGACGACGGCTTCGGTGCACTCTGCCACTTGGCCGGCCAGTGGTGTCGGAGCCGGTCGACGCCGGTGCGTCGGCGACGCTGCGCAGGGTCCATGCCACGACAATGGCGTCGTCGGCAAACGCCGCCGCCCAGCTAGACGCGAGCAGGTTTGACGTTCCGCCAAACGGCAGGCATTGGCTGTGGCGGTCCTACGCAGGCCCCATTTGGGCGCTCGCAGCGGCCGCACACGCACCCGAGGGGACTGCTCGGTATGCGGATGCCGACGCCGCCACGACAGCCGCGAGAGACAGCATCTCGTCTCACATTGTTTGTTATCCTCTGGCAATGGGCGTTAGAAATTATCTGATAGAAGGCGTTTCCGGCACCGGCAAAACTTCGGTCTGCAAAGAATTGCAGCGGCGCGGCTACTACGCCATTAATGGTGACACCGAATTGGCTTATCAAGGCGATCCGGAAACTGGTAAACCGACGGATGGCTTAACGCACGAGCACCACATTTGGCATGTAGATAGAGTAAAAGCGTTAGTCGCCAACCACGATGAGGCGGTAGCATTTTTCTGCGGTGGTTCTAGGAATTTTTCAGAATTTGTCAATCTATTTGACGGCGTTTTTGTCCTTGAAGTCGACCTTGACACATTGAACCGGCGGCTTGACGAACGAATGGAAGATGAGTGGGGCGGAAACCAAACGGAACGGGAACTCATTGCGCGATTGCATCAAACAAAGGAAGACATTCCGAAAAACGGTATTATAATCGACGCCACCGCATCGGTCGCGCGCGTCGTTGACGAGATCGTTCGTCAAAGCGAAGCAAATAAACGAATTTTGGCCGATCCCTTGTCCACGCACGCCAGCTGCGAGAACAACGTCCTCGACGTAGACGCGAAAGCGCCATCGGTCACCGCTCGAGCGAAGCCGACGAGTCGGTCTCCCGCCCACGCACCGACGGCTGTAGCCGACTCGATGACGGCAGCCAGCTGAGGACCCGTGCGTTCAGGCCACCAGCCCTCCGCTGCATACAGGTGGAGGACATCTCGGGATCGATCGGCCGCTCCCCGTGACTCCTGACCTCGACCCCGGTCGCCTTCGGCACAGTCCCATTCTCACCTCCGCTTACGACGCGGCGTGCAAAGCACGCTCATGCCGCGTCGAGTGCGGCGACGCTCGCCTGATCTGCCGCGACGAGTGCGTCAACCTGCCGCGAGTTGGGCGCTTGCTGAACATTTGGATCTGCCGCGATCCGCTCCGGTCATGCAGATGTGCGGGCATTCGCGCTTCGCTGGCTCGTATTCTGCCGGGGTGCCCGAAATCGCCGCGATCGTCCTCCTCCGCGAGATGACGGCTGCGGACGTTCCGAACGTGCTCGCCGTTCAACAGCCGGGCGCAGTCCTCGGTCTCGCCGAGGTGTTCCCGCAAAATAGATATCCGTTCCCCCGCGACGTCATCGCGCAGCGCTGGATAGAGGAGATCGCCATGCCGGGGATCGACTGCCTCGTGGTGCTACGCGCTGGGGCCGTTGTCGGATTCGCCGCCGCGCGCGAGGACGAGTTTTCGCACTTCGGCATCGCCGTCGAATACTGGGGCACCGGAATCGCCCAGGATGCGCACGACGCGGTGCTGGACCGGATGCGGGCTCGGGACGTCCAACGGGCGTGGTTGAGGGTCTTCACAGGAAACCGACGTGGCCGCCGGTTCTACGAGAAGTTGGGATGGATTCCGTCCGGCGATCCGAGCCACAGTGCCTTCCCGCCCTACGCCGAACTCCTGCGTTACGAACGCCACGTGGGTGTCGGGCCCTCGTGAACCGGTCGGTGCGCTCTCATGCCGCGTCGAGTGCGGCGACGCTCGCCTGATCTGCCGCGACGAGTGCGTCAACCTGCCGCGAGTTGGGCGCTTGCTGAACATTTGGATCTGC
>JACDBQ010000574.1 GCA_013694845.1 Acidobacteriota bacterium | reverse complement strand
GCATAAGGCTTTATAATATCACCCGGGTCTATAGAAATTACCATATCATCGGTTATTTTATCATCGGCTAAACGTATTATTTCCTCGTTGATATGATCAGAAAAATCTTCTTTACTCAAATTACGGCTCAGCCGGTCTTCTGTTTTTATAAGCGCTACGTCTTCCTGCAGGCTACGGCTAATATTGGAAAGCTTTACATCCCGACTGGCTTGTATGCCGTACAGCATCTCTTTAAAAAAACGCTTAGTGCTTTTGCCATAAGGTTTAGAAATAATTCCTGAAAATTTACTAAGTTGCGCTTTGAAACGGCTGATAGGTAAAGAGTTTGTGTCCATGATCGTATTGAAATGTTTATTACAACTGCATTTTACGAAAATGGACACATTTTTTTGAGGAAACTTTTTGCAGTCAGTTTGACATAAGTATAAAAATTAGAGCATAAAAAAAGGGTTGCACTTCTTAATCTATGCAAACCCTAGCCTGGTAAGAATTCTATTATTTACCCATTTATTTTATCAGGAAACTCCAGTAAATATTACGGAATTGAACCAAACTTGGAGGACTTACCCATTCACCATCTTTTTTATTTCCGTGATGCTGCAATTCGATCGGTCCTTTTTCGGGAATCCCCGGCATTAAAGCATTTTCAATTACAGTAATACCAACTAAAATAGATGAGTAGA
The DNA here is from genome assembly GCA_013694845.1 of Acidobacteriota bacterium. GTDB lineage: Bacteria > Acidobacteriota > Vicinamibacteria > Vicinamibacterales > 2-12-FULL-66-21 > JACDCA01. The sequence goes on along the minus strand of JACDBQ010000574.1, from coordinate 1,629 downwards.
TGATAGTATTAAATTAGTTAGAGAAGAAAAAATTTCCATTGTTACCGCCTTCAAATCTCGGGTTTACAAAATTGTTGAGTTTAGAGCCAAAGCGGTAGGATACCCCAAAAAAGGTAAAATAAGTATAATTAGTAGCCAGTTGCCGCTGACGGGTCAGCACTTCCTGTTCAGTGGCCTGTCCTTTAGGGAGGTAAATCTGGTCTCTTTGATAACTGCCAAAAGCAAATACATTAAAGGATAAACCACCGGTGATTCTTACATTTACGCCTCCTCCCATACCTATATTGTAATATTCAGGATGATTAAAATAACTATGGGAATTTACAGAAAAATTAATGGTGCCCCACTTTTGATTAAAAACAAGTGCCGCATCGAGGCCTTGTCCAAAAAGTGTTTCCCTGGTTTTTAAATAAAGGGTGGTATCAAAGTATTGATTTCTTATAAGATCAACTCCATATCTCAAAGTAAACAGTTTATTGTTCACTTGTTTGTAAGGGAAAAAATTATATTCAAGAGCCGGCTTCAACAGTATCCTGAGTTTATAGTTCGTGAAGGTGCTTCTTAAAACATCAAACTTATAACCCACTGACCAGTGACCGGAAAGGCTTTTTACGATTTCATGAAAAAAATCATAATTATGGTTCTTTACCACTATTTTAGTGGCTCCGGTTGAGGCATCACCAAATTCATAAGAGGTTTTGTTTTTCCCTCCGCTTAAATTAAAGCGAACTTTTAACTGATCGGTAATTCTGCTGGCCGACAAATTGCCATTATAGCGCAAACCTTTATATACCCGGTCGGCATTTAAGCTGCCATTAGTGTTGATGTTAAATACCCAATAATTCCAGGGGTCTTTAGTGGGTGCTGTTTTATTTAAAGAATCACCTTTAATGGTTTGTTTTAATTGAATGGTAATATTTTCAATGCCTCTTGTCTGTGTAACAAAGGGTACGAGGCCTAATTGAAGATACTTTATCAGTACGTCCCTGATTTCAAAATCAGTGCTGTTGGGTTTGGTATTATAGCTTAAGGTGTCTTTCCTGTCCTTAAAGTTATTCTGGCCAAAAAATATCAATTGGTACTGACTACCGCCTCCGCCATTATTTTGTTGAGTAATGAGTACATGAACATCCGCTGCCTTATAATCCAAAACATAATCTACAAAGTTAATCTCTGTTTTAATAAAGGTCATATCACAATAGGAATTGCTGCAATCAATAAAGATCTTCAATTTTTGCTTTTGCAGGGTTTGGGAATAGCATATTGCAGTTAATAATAAGAACAGCAGGATGAATAATACTTTTTGCAGCACGGTAATGATTTTGGTATGCATAATGTTTTAAATATACAACGGAGTATATGATATTAAAAGTAAGCTGTTATTATTATAAATATTCCTTAAAACGATAAGATAGGAATTGGTTTTTGATGTCTTGCATAAAATCAATGCCTCTTAGTGTAGCTATACAAGAATTTGCATAAGAAATAGGTGGGGTATCTCATTGAAAAATGAGCAGGAAATTCCGATACAAAGGCTGTGGATTTTATTAAAGAAATCGATGAATTTAAAAAGGATGGTCAATAAGATCTGCTTAATAATTTGAAACCAATTTTGGAACAGAGCACATG
>JACDBQ010000713.1 GCA_013694845.1 Acidobacteriota bacterium | reverse complement strand
GCATGGCCGACCAGGTGGAAGCCGTGTACCGGGAAGTCTCCGGGGTTCGGGTCACTCCGTAAGGAGGCAGGGCGATGCAGGCCTGAAAGGCCTGCGCTACGGCGTCGATGCAGGCCTGAACGGCCTGCGCTACAGCGTCGCCACTACGACGTCGGGATACGATCCTAAACGATGCTCACGATCGACAAGGTCTCAAAAGTTTATTCGACCCCGCGCGGGGACCTGCCGATCCTGGATGGCGTGTCGCTCACTCTCGAGCGGGGACAAGCCGCGGCGATCATGGGACCCTCCGGCAGCGGCAAGAGCACGCTGCTGTACATTCTTGGCGCTCTCGACCCTCCGTCGTCGGGCACCGTCACGCTCGACAGCACCAATCCGTACGCCCTGAACGAGCGCGACCAGGCGGCGTTTCGTAATCAGCACGTCGGCTTCGTGTTCCAGGACCATTCGCTGCTGCCGCAATGCTCGGTGCTCGAGAACGTCCTGACCCCGACGCTGGTCGCGCCGGCCGGGCAGAAGAACGGCGTCGCTGACGAGAAGCAGGCCCGGAGGATCCTCGAGCAGGTGGGTCTCGCCAACCGGCTCGATCACCGGCCCGGGGAGTTGTCGGGCGGCGAGAAGCAGCGGGCGGCGATCGCTCGGGCGCTCATCCGGAATCCGACCCTGCTGCTGTGCGACGAGCCGACTGGCAACCTGGATGCGTCGATTGCCGATTCGGTCGCCGACCTCCTGCTCGATCTGCACGCGGCGAACAACACGATCCTGCTCGTCGTGACCCACAGCGCCACTCTCGCGGAGCGTTTTCCTTCCCGCTACCGCGTGGCGGATCGCGCGCTGGTCTCAGCGTGACGATCTCGCTGCTGCGGCTTGCCGTCAGGAGCGGCGGGTACTACTGGCGGACGAATATCGCCGTTCTCCTCGGCGTGAGCGCTGCCGTGGCCGTGCTGGGTGGTGCGTTGCTCGTCGGCGACTCGGTGCGGGGCAGTCTGCGGGATATCGCGCTTGGCCGCCTGGGCAAGGCCGATCAGGCGTTGTCGTCGGCGCAGTTCTTTCGGTCGGCGCTTGCGGCTGACATCCGCGCCGACGGGCTGTCGACTGCGCCGCTGATCGTCGCCACCGCCTTCGTCACACACGAACCGTCCGGCCGGCGCGCCGGCAACGTGGTCGTCTACGGAGTGGACGAGCGCTTCTGGACCTTCCATGGGGTGCAGCCGCCCGGCGGGCTGGCGATATCGCCGGCGCTCGCGGCGGAGCTGGGTGTGGACGGGGATGTCCGAGACGAGGACGGATCGCAAGGCACGCGGCCAGTCACTAACGACGTGTTGCTGGTTCGGCTGCAGCGCCCGTCCGAGATCCCGATCGAATCCCTGTTTGGCCGGAAGGAAGAGATCGGCCGCACGCTCAGATTGACCTTGTCGGAAGTGCTGCCGCGCGAGCGGCTGGGTGAGTTCGCGCTCCGGCCGCAGCAGACCGAGCTCCGCGCGCTGTTCGCGCCGCTGCAACGCGTGCAGCGCGACCTGGGCGTCGAGGATCGCGTGAACACCGTGCTGATGGCCGGTGTTCAGGATGAGCCGGCCGCGCGCGCGGCTCGGGCCGCGCTCGCACTCGAGGATCTCGGTTTGAAGCTGCGGCCATCCGAGGACCGGACCCAGGTCATCGTAGATGCCGCCGGTGGAATTCTCAGCGGTCCTCTCGAACAGAGCATCCGTGATGCCGGCGCAAAGCTCGGGTCGTCTTCGTTACCGGTCTTCACCTACCTCGCCAACACGATGCGCGTCGGTGACCGCGAGGTCCCCTACTCCCTGATCACCGCGACTGACCTCACCCACGTGTCGCCCAGCTCCTCGGATGTCGCACGGGGCACGCCGCCCGTCGCACCTCGCACGTCGAACGTCGCACCTGGCACATCGGACGTCGCACGTGATCCCATCGTCCTCAACGACTGGACGGCGCGTGAGCTGAAAGCGAAACCGGGCGATCCGCTCGAGATCGAGTACTACTTGTGGGACGCGAACGCCGGCCTCACCACACACACCTCGGCGTTCACCGTGGGGTCGATCGTCCCCATCGCGGGCTTCGCCGCTGACCGGCAGCTCGCGCCTGAATATCCAGGCATCACGGGCGCCGAGAGTCTCGCCGACTGGGATCCGCCCTTCCCGCTCGACCTCGCACGGGTCCGCCTTGTCGATGAAAAGTACTGGGACGACCACCGGGCGACACCGAAAGCATTCATCTCCTACGAGAAAGGCCGGGAGCTCTGGCAGACGCGCTATGGGGGGGCGACCTCGCTGCGGTTCGTGATTCCAGCCGGGACGGACGCCGATGTCTTTGCCGCGAAGCTGCGCGGGGAGCTCCAATCAGCCATCCGGCCCGAAGCGCTCGGCGTCAGCACGCAGCCCGTGCGGCGTCTCGCCACCGAAGCGTCGGTTGGCGCGACCGACTTCGGCCAGTACTTCACCTACTTCAGCTTCTTCATTGTCGTGTCGGCGTTGTTGCTCGCGATCCTGTTCTTCCGGCTTGGCGTCGAGCAGCGGCTGCGGCAGATCGGCATCCTGCGAGCCGCAGGCTTCACCGTTGCTTCCGTGCGGCGACTCCTGATGATCGAGGCCGTCACGTTGGCGTCGATCGGTGGATTGATCGGGATCGTGGGCGCCCTGGCGTACGGTCAGCTCATCATGCACGGCCTCCGCACCTGGTGGATCGGCGCGGTCGGCACGACCCAGCTCACCCTGCACGTGACTCCCTCGTCCCTGGCCGGGGGAGCGCTCGGCGGCATCGTGGCAGCCATCATCTGCGTCTTCCTGTCGCTGCGGGCCGTGGCGAAGCTTTCGCCGCGTGCCTTGCTCGCCGCGCAGGTCATCGGCCACGAGCCTGCCGGGGATCTCAAGCTCGCGCGGCGCAATCGGATCATCGGCGTCCTGGCCGGCGTGCTCGCGCTGGCGGCGCTGGCGGCAGGCTTCCTCAGCGATGCGGCCCAGGCAGGGGCATTTTTCGGCGGTGGCGCGGCGGCGTTGATCAGCGCGATGTTCCTGCTGTCATCGTGGCTGCGCTCCCGGCCGTCCACCGTGATCGCAGGCCGCGGAACCGGTGCGGTCCTTCGGCTTGGTTTCAGAAGTGCCGCGTTCCGGCCAAGCCGCAGTGTGCTGTCGGCCGCCCTCATCGCGTCCGCCGCCTTCATCATCGTGTCGGTGGATGCGTTCAGGAAGAGCGGTGGGGAAGTGGCTGCGTCACGCAGCTCCGGGACGGGCGGGTTCGCACTGATCGCGACGTCCGAGCTCCCTCTCGTCCACAACCCGAACGAGGCTGCCGGCCGGGAGGCGCTCATCGTCTCTGCGCCAGAGCTCCGGCAGACGAAGTTCACACGCTTCCGCGTCCGTCCAGGAGACGATGCGAGCTGCCTGAACCTGTATCGCCCGACTGCTCCGACGATCGTGGCGCCGGAGCGCGGATTCATCGAGGAAGGGCGGTTCGAGTTCTCCAGCTCCCTCGCGGAGACGGAGGCAGAACGCGCGAACCCGTGGCGGCTGCTTCAGCGACCCGTCACCGTCGGCGGTCCCATACCGGTCATCGCCGATGCCACGTCGCTGCAGTACGTGCTGCACGCCAAGGTCGGCGGCATATTCTCCATGGACATCGGCGCCGATCGGGCCCTGGAACTGCAGTTCGTCGGCGCCATCAAGGACAGCGTGCTGCAGGGGGAACTGCTGATGTCGGAAGAGAACTTCGTCCGGCTCTTCCCGTCGCAGCAGGGCTACCGATACTTTCTCATCGACGCGCCCGTCACCACTGCCGCCGCCGCCGGACAGCTCGCGGGCGTGCTCGAGAAAGAATTGACGACCTTCGGCTTCGACGCCGTCACGGCGGCGGAGCGCCTCGAGGCTTTTCACCGGGTGGAGAACACGTACCTCTCCACCTTCCAGTCGCTCGGCGGCCTCGGCCTGCTGCTTGGCACGATCGGCCTGGCGGCCGTGATGTTCCGCAACGTTCTCGAGCGTCGCCGCGAACTGGCCGTGCTCCGGGCTGTCGGGTACGACCGCCGCCGGGTCTCGCAGATGATCCTCGCCGAAGCCGTCCTGCTGCTCGGCGCCGGCCTCGGTGCCGGAATTCTCAGCGCGTTGATCGCGGTCGTTCCCGCGTGGACCAGCGGCAGTGGCCGCGGTCCAGGGATGATGCTCGTGCTGCTGCTGGCGGGCGTCGTCCTGGCTGGCGTGCTGAGCTCGGTTGTGGCCACTCGAGCCGCGCTCGGAGGCCGGATGCTGGATGCATTGCGGTCGGAGTAAGGAGTAACCTGATGCTGAAAATTGCCTGGTGCGTACTGCTCCTCTCGTCCCCGGTCCTCCTGGCGCAAAGCCAATGGCGTGGCGCACACCGGGACGGGATTGTGGAATCGTTCACGCCTCCAGCGACCTGGCCGGAACGCCCGACGCAAGTCTGGACGGTGAACGTCGGCTCTGGCCACTCCTCCCCGGTCGTCCTCGGCAGCCGCGTTTTCGTGTTCTCCCGTCTTGGTGAGCAGGAGGCAATGACGGCCTACGACATCGCCACCGGGAAACAGATCTGGCGGCAGTCGTACGACGCACCCTACCAGCTCAACCCTGCCGCCACCGGCCACGGGAAGGGTCCGAAATCTACGCCCGTCATCGATCGCGGGCGGATCTTTGCCCTCGGGATCGGCGGCATCCTCAGTGGGTTCGACGCGGCGAGCGGGAGAGTCCTCCTCTGGCGTCAGGATTTCCGGGCTGACTTCAAGACGACGTCGCCGGATTTTGGCGCCTCAGTCTCTCCCTTGGTCGACGGGGACCATGTCATTGCGCACGCAGGCGG
>JACDBQ010000550.1 GCA_013694845.1 Acidobacteriota bacterium | reverse complement strand
CGTGGTGATGGAGCAGGTGAACCGCAAGGACCTGGATCTCATCGCGCCGAATCACCCGGTGTTCGTGGGCATCGGCAACGAGATGTGGGGCCTGGTGAACACGAAGATGCTCGATCGCATCACCAAGACCTATGGCAAGGATCTCGCCGGCATCATCAAGGACGACAAGGGCGAGCCGACCGGCCTGCTGTTCGGGACCGCCGGAAGCGTGGTGGGCTACGAGCTGCTACCCCAGGTGCCGGCGGAACTGCTGGCGCCCGTCTTCGGCAAGGAGCTCGAAGAGTGGGCGTCGATCGGTGTGACGACCCTCTCGTCCAGGTTCAAGGGTAGTGAGATTTCGGCGTATTCATTGCTCGCGCGCCAGAACAAGCTGCCGATTCGCATCGCGTACACCCACGAGCTCGCGCGCTGGAATCCATTCTTCGAACGCGATATGAAGCGATTGGGCAACATTCAGGACTATGGCATCGGCGACAAGATCTGGATGATGGGCCTGTCGGTCGGCATCCCTGACGGATCTCCCCCGGGGGGCGGCGGCGCGGCCGGCGGCGACGTCTGCTCGACGCTCAAGAAGCGCGAGAAATTCCCCGACGACTCGTTCTACGAGGAAAACGGGATTTGCTACTGGGAACAGGAAGGCGATCCCACCAAGCAGACGGTCATGACGGCGAATCGCTACGGCTACCGGATCGCGGGGGTCCATACATTTGGCGACAAGGGACTCGAGATCATGCTCGACACCTACGCGGCAGCCGCCAAGGATCACCCGCAGTCGGCCCCGTTTGCCGCTGACCACGGCCTGATGATCAGCCCGGCCGTGATCAAGAAGACGATCACCGCTGCAGCCATCTGGAGCCTGCAGGTCCCGATGTTCTATGGGCCGCGCACCAGCATCGTCTCGCGCGTCTTCGGCGAGGAGATCGCGCATCGCTGGTCCATGCCGGTGAAGACCATGATGGATCAGGGCATCAAAGTCACGATGGGTGCCGACACTCACGACGACTCGCGGGCTCCCATGCACAGCCTGCAGGTGCTCGTCACCCGAGAGACGAACGATGGCCGCGTGTGGGGCGCGAGTGAGAAGCTCGATCGCCGGCGGGCGCTGCTGATGTTCACGCGCTTTGGCGCCGAGTACGTGTTGCGCCAGGATCAGATCGGCTCGCTCGAGGCGGGCAAGCTCGCGGACCTGATCGTGCTCGACAAGAACCCGCTGGATGCGAAGGTGCCCGACAACCAGCTCAAGGACATCAAGGTCCTCGAAACCTACATCGGCGGCGTGCTGGCATGGGATCTGGCGTCCGGAAAGACGTTCCCGCCGTCGCCACGCCGGATGGGTGACGAAGGCGGAATGTAAGCGCCGACCTCACACCCGAGGTCAACCAGAAAAGAGTCGTGGCGGATCGGGACGCGGGCGGAAATCTGCGCCCAACCGGTCCGCCGCGCTGACAGTCGGTCTCCTCAGCTTCCAAAACTGGCTCATTCCTTCGAGGGAGACTTCCATGCACTCGCGCATCCAGAATCACCACCGCCACCGCGTCCGCATCGGTCGCGTCGTGCTCTGCGCCGTGGTCGGCGCCGCCGTGCCGTGGCTCGGCCAGGCCCAGACGCCGGCCGGGCAAGCCGGCGCCGAACGAGTGGTCGTCCGCTTGACCGATGTCTCGATCAACAAGGTTCCGTACATCGTGGCGAAGGAAGAAGGAATCTTCGCGAAGCATGGTCTCGATGCCGATCTCTACATCACGGCAGGCGCGGCCCAAACCGTGCGCGCCAGTGGCGTGAATGTGCCGGCGCAGTATGTCCGCCCGGATGAAGGAGAGGCGGACATCAGCACCGGCGGAGGCTCACCCACCATCGTGGCTCGGACGACCAACGTTCGCGAGCGCGACCGCGTGATATTGGCCACGACCGATCACATCGTCCGCTGGCACGTCTTCGCCAAGCCTGAGATCACGAAGCTCGAGCAGTTGAAGGGCAAGCGGCTCGGCGTCTCTGGTTACGGCAGCTGCAGCGGCTTCATCGGTCGCCTGATCGCGCAGAAGATGGGGTGGAACCCTGAGCAGGATCTGTCGATCCTGTATGGATCGCTCGGGGTCAAGTGGCTCCAGGACGGGGTGGTCGATGCCGTCGTGCTGGACGAAACACCGTTTGCGTATGCCCGCGAGGTCGGGCTCAAGCCGCTGGTCGACCTGCGTGAGTGGAACGCACCGATCGCGTGCTCGGGGGTAAGTGCGACGCGCTCGTGGTTGTCACAGGGGAATAATCGTGACCGGGCGAAGCGATTCCTGATGGCGCTGGTCGAGTCCATCGCTCTGATGAAGAAGGATCAGGCGGTTGTGAATCGCGCGATCGCGAAGTGGTACGGCGTCACGGACCGGCAGCGGCAACAGTTGATGTGGGAAGGGGCGAAGGAAATGCCGGCGAAGCCGTATCCCGCCGTCGACGGCATCAAGAAGGTAATGGAGCTGTTCAACTATCACGAGATGCGTCTCCACAAGGCGGAGGACTTCTATGACGATACGCTCATGCGCGAGATCGCGAAGAGCGGGTTCATCGACGCGCTCTACAAGAAGTAGGACGTCATGAACATCACATTGAAGGATAGCCGGCGTCTGAGGGTCGGGATGGTGCTCCTGGCCGGCGTCATCATGGCCTCGCCGGCCGCGGCGCAGACGGGGATACCCGTGAAGGTGGAAATGGGGGACGTTTCCATCAACAAGATCCCGTTTCTGATCGCGCTCGATGAAGGCCTGTTCGCGAAATACGGGCTGGCTGTCGACATGGTGCCCTTCGGCGCCAACGCCGCCGACGTGCACCAGATCAAGGGCCGGGAGAAGCATCGCCGTGACATCGATGCCGACATCCGGGTGGGGGGCGGCGCCCCAATGATCGTGGGCCGCGCCAACCGGGTCAAGCCATCGGACGACATCATCCTGGCGACGACCGATCACATCGTGCACTGGGACATCGTCGCGCGCAAGGGAATCGAGTCGCTGGAAGATCTGAAGGGCAAGCGCATCTCGTATTCAGGGATCGGCGCCTGTTCGCACTACCTCGCGCTCCTGATCGCCGAGAAGATGAAGTGGGATCCGGAGCGGGACATCGTGCTGCTGGGAGGGGACTACAGCGTTTTCCCGCTGAAGAACGGGTGGACCGACGCGCTGATCGCCTACGAGGTGCCCTTTGCGATGGCCCGGGCCGAGGGCTACAAGTCGCTGGTCAACCTCCGATCGTGGAACGCGCCGATCGCCTGCTCCGGGGTCACCGCTTCGAGAGCCTGGGCCGCGAAGAACCGCGAGACGGTGATCAGTTTCCTCAAAGCGGTGACCGAAGCGATTGCGATGATGAAAACGGACAAGGCCGTGGCCTTCAAGGCGATCGAGAAATGGTACGGCTTCACGGATTCCGAAGTGAAGCAGATCATTTACAACGGCTCGGCCGAGATGGAGCGGAAGCCGTATCCAGCGATCGAAGGCATCAAGAAAGCGATGCAGCTGTACGACTCGGCGGCGATGCGCCGGTTCAAGCCTGAAGACTTCTACGACTCCAGCTACATGAAAGTGCTGGACGGCAGGGGTTTTCTTGACAAACTCTACGGGGCAATCCCCGGGAAAAAATAGCCCTTACTCCTGGCGGGTGGAATGATGCACCGAAAATGGATGGTGGCGTCCGGTCTTCTCGCGGCGCTCGCCGTGGGTGGCGGTAATTCTTCGGCGGCAAAGACCCGCGGCGATCGCCAGGGCGGCCCTGATCGAGGCGGCGCCTGGGTGCAGATGTCACGTCCGGAACTCGTCGCCGTCTCGACGAAGGTGCTGAACTATCCCGACATTCCCTTTCGCGCCCGGGAAGAAATCATTCGGGTCCGTGCGCTCGAAATGGACTGGGACATTGGCGCGATGGTCTACGAGCCGGAGGATGCTTCCCGGATTCCCAGAGGAGCGGACGGCAACAAGATCGGCCTCTTCCTGCTGCACGGTGGGTCGGGGGATCACCGGTCGATGGACAAGTTCGCCCGCTTTCTGACCGCCAAGTTCGGCTACAAGATCGTCAACATGTCCTATCCCGGTCGACTCAACCTGCTGAGCCAAACCAGGGACTGGCCAGGCGACACGATCAATCGGGACAAGACGGTCCGAACACCCGTCTGGCACCGCGAAAAGGCGATTACCCCGGATCAGTACAAGGTCGTGGAAGACCGTGAAGAAGCACGGCGCCGCCGATGGGGAACGCTCATCCTTGCCTGCGCCCAGGAAGGCACGGAGTTCTACGACCGTATGGCAGGGTGGCCTGTCGCCTTCGAAGAGGGGGGCAAGGAGCTGCTGCGGCGCCACCTTCCTGCACCAGAGTTTTCGATCTACGCGCACGGCCATTCGACCGGCGGCCCGTTCACGATGATCTTCAGTCAACGCGTGCCAAACCTCGCCGGCATCATCGGGATGGAGAGCTCTCCCTTCGGTGCGATGTACGGCGAGCTGCTCCGCAAATTTCAGGACCTCGAAGAACCCTGGGAGATCGGCTTCAACTGTTTGAGGATCCGGACCTGGCGCGACACCGCACGGTACGCGGGCTACGAAGCGATTCAGGAGGAGGGCGTGAAGGCGCTGGAGCGGCTGCCCATGCTGATGGAGGAGATTCTCGAGAGCTGGTCGCGGAGCACCACCACCGCCCAGTTCAAGGCCGAGAACATCATCCATTTCGACAGTCCCGCCGGGCTGACCGCGGCCGCCCAGGCGACCGCGAAGCGACTGAACCTTCCCCCGGCAGAGGCCAGCGCCCTGGTGACCAGGTATCTGGGATATCGACGGGAGCTGTCGGGTTCAGGCGTCAAACCGGTCCCGCCGGTGCTCTCACTGATCGCGAAGAACAGCCGGGATCACACCGAGCAGGGCTACCGGCAGGTGTATCTCCCGTTCTATGCCTCCATGAAGCCTGCCCCCAAAGTGCGGATCGTGCAGGTGGATGCCGGGACCCACGGCTACAGCTCGCCGGAATCAGGGTTGCCGATGGGCATTGCGCCCGTCGGGGCGTTTCTCTGGCACCAGGCGATCACCGGCGGGTTCTTCAAGGCGCCGTCGACGCAGGCACCCGCGCAGGTGCCGGCCGGCGGGTCACCGCGCGAGCCGTTCGCTCCCTTCCGGGTGATCGGCAACATCCACTACGTGGGTTCCTCGAACGCCGGGTCGTTTCTCGTCACCACGCCGGACGGACACATCCTGATCGACAGCGGCTACCCGCAGACCGAGTCGTGGGTACGCGCGAGCATCGAACGGCTCGGCTTTCGGCTGACCGACATCAAGGTCATCCTGAACACCCATGCGCACGCGGATCACGTCGGAGGTCACGCCCAGTTCAAGGAATGGACCGGCGCGAGAGTTCTCACGTCGGAAGCTGACAAGCCCGTGATTGCGGATGGCGGTCGCAGCGATTTCCGCAGCGATGGGCGGCAGCTCTGGAAACCGCTGGTGGCTGACGGGACGATCCGTGACGGCGAGACGATCCGGCTTGGCAACGTTACGCTGGTGGCCCACCTCACTCCTGGTCACACCAGAGGCAACACCACGTGGACGATGGCGATCGACGAGGGGGGGCGCAAACACAACGTGGTGTTCGTCGGCAGCATGGGCCTCAACCGCGACGTGGCGCTCGTCGGCAACACGAAGTACCCGGGCATCGCCGACGACTACACGCGGTCCTTTGCCGTGCTGAAGAACCTCCCGTCCGACGTGTTCTTCGCCTTTCACGCCGATCACTACGGTCTCGTGGAGAAAAAGCGGCGCCTCGACGAGAAGGCATCACCGAATCCCTTCATCGACCCCGACGGACTACCAGCCTACATTCAGAAAAGCGAGCGCGCCTTCATGGACCAGCTGACCAAGGAGCGGGCGGGCGGCAGGTCGGACCTGGAAACTGGCGGCCCGGTCCCGCGGGTCAAGTGACGTCGATGAAGTACGGCACAGCGCGCAACACGAGTCCCGTCGTCAGCAGAACGAGGGCCGGCACCGCGAGATACTGGTAGACGGGCTGGTTGCGAATGGATCGGGTGTGCACCAGCTGGCCCTTTTCCAGCGAGTCGATCGCCAGCGATGCGCGTCGCAGCTGACCGGCGGTATCCGCGTCGAAGTACCGGCCGCCGTGGAACCGGATCGCCTGGACCAGCCGCTGCACCTCGGGACCGGCCTTGACGTGTTCCGGAAGGTCCACGCCCACCATGTGGACGCGAATGCCAGCGCCGTCGGCGGCCGCGAGCGTCTGGACCGGGTCCGCGCCGAAGTTGTGCTCGCCGTCGGTGAAGACGATCATCACCTTGTTGCCCGACAGCCGGGTCGATGACTGCCGATGCAGCAAGGCGGTTCCCATCGCGATGCCATCGCCGATCGCGGTCATGCCTTCACCGCGGAGGATCTGGTTGTCAATCATGCCGACGTACTGCCGCAGGTACCCGTGGTCGAAGGTCAGCGGGCTGACGACGTAGGCATTGTCTGAAAAAACCACCAGTCCGATGCGATCGTCCCGGCGGAGGGCGATAAAGGAAAGCAGCGCCTTCTTCGTCGTCTCGAGTCGGGTCTCGCCGCGCGGCCGGCCCTGCGTGTACGGCATCGTCCTCGGCGCGGACGGCTGATCGTTCATCACTTCTTCCATGCTCGACGACAGATCGAGCACGAGGACGATGTCGAGGCCACGGGCTTTGATTTCCCCCTCGGAATACGGAAGAATCGGGTCGGTCACGGCGAGCGCGATAAAAGGGAGGGCCGCAACCGCGAGCACCGTGGGGCCGTGGCGAAGACGGGAGGCCCGGTATAGTCGGGACCGCAACAGGCGCTCCAGGGGAAAGGCGGCAAACGAACGTCGACGCAGCAGCCGCCAGCCAACGATGATCGCGAGCGCCACCGGCAGGGCCCAGAGGTATTCCGGACGCTGCAGAATGATGGTGTTCACCGCGTTCTGCTGTCCAGGAGGTGCTCGGCGGCTTCCAGATCCGACCGCCAGCCGTCTGCCGGTGGCGCCTGCGGCGCATATTTCGCCCGTTCGCACTCGCCGAGCAGGCGTTTGAGGTCCTCGTTCTCGATGGAACGGAACGGCCGGGGCAGGGCCGCGGGAACTTCGGCGGGGGTCAGTCCCGCAGCCGCGATTCCGGTGGCGTGGTGAATCTGTTCGCGTATCCAGGCATCGAGTCGCACGTAGGCGTTTCGCCGGTCTGATTCGGAGGACACCTCGAGCATTTTGATCTCTTCGAGATCGGCGCGGCGCTGCTTCATCGATCGCCGTGGTGCGCGGCGTGTTCGCGACCGGCGAGCACGCTGCGCGAGGCCCGCGCCCCAGAGCGCGACCGGGACGACCGACAAGACCAGTAACCCGATGCCGACAGGCTGCGCGAGCCGCACCCAGCGCGGCAGCGGCATCACGGGACGCGCGTCGCGAATCGCGATCGCCCCGGCGGTGGGCGCCAGTGTGCTCCGCAGGGCCAGCACGAGCGGCGGGACCACCACCTCGCCCGCCGGCACCGCATCTTCCTGCCGCTGCCCGGGCTGGCGCAGGGAGTAGCGCACCGGAATTGCGGCAATCGTCAGCGCCGGCGCGTCAACCTGATACGTGACCAGGCCATAGCGGGTCCGATGGGTCACGCGACCCGGCACGCTGGCATCCCGTTCCGTTGCGACATCCAGAATCTCGAGTCCCTCCACCGTCAGCCGGTCGGGATCCAGGTCATCGGCGAGAATCTCTATCTCCGGTGCCGCCTGCAACTCCACGACGTAGGTGACCCGGTCGCCGAGCCAGACCGCTGTTCGACTGACCCAGGTGCGGACCACGACCGGCGCCGGTGCTGGTGGTTTGGGCGCCGGGCGGGCCTGAGCGGGAGTCACCGGACGGGTCCGGGCAGGCACGGCCGGTTGGGTTGGACCCGGAGCGACCGGTTGGGTTTGAGCCGGATTCACCGGCACGCTCTGTGCCGCGAGCGGCGCGGGCAACAGGCAAGACAGAGAGATCGCGACGCCAACCCATCTCATGCCAGTCTCCTGCGGGCCATCAGATTCAACAGCGGTTCCATCAGCGGCTGGTCGGACGGCACAAAGAGGTGGTCGATCGGGACGCGGTAGCACGCGTCCACGATCGCCCGCCTGCGCGCGGTGACCGCCGCCGCATACGCAAGGCGGGTTCGGGCGTTGAGGGCGACCGAGACGGCCTGTCCCGACTCGGGATCCTTGAGCCTGATCACGCCGCCGCCTGGCGGCAGCGCGGTCTCCGCCGGATCCTCGGGCACCACCGCAATCACGTCGTTCTTCGAGGCGAGCATCCGCAACTCGCCGCTGCCGAACACGTCTTCGTCGGTAATGAAGTCCGATACCAGACAGACGATGTTCATGCCGTGCAGCCTCGCCGCAAGATGCCGGATGGCCGGCAGGACCGCCGTCCGAGAATCGCTTGCCGGGGTCGACCAGATCTCTTCCAGCACCTGCCACGCGCGACCGCCCGCCCGCCGCGGCGGGGACCAGTGGAGCACCCGGTCCGAAAACGTCAGGAAGCCGACGTTGATCTGATCGCTTGCCGCCGAGAACAGAATCGATCCGGCGATGAAGGTCATGACTTCCTTCTTGGAGTATCGCGACGAGCCGAAGGCCATCGACCGCGACATGTCGAGCGCGATCACGATCGTCAGTTCCCGTTCGGCGTGCGTCTGCCGGAGAAACGGTGCGTTGAGCCGTGCGGTGACGTTCCAGTCGATCCGACGCACGTCGTCCCCCGGCCGGTACGGACGGTGCTCGTCGAACTCAAGGCCGGGCCCGCGGAGTGGACTGGTGTAGGGGCCGACGCGCAGATTGCGGATCTTCCTGGCCGTGTAGACCTCGAGGTATCGCAGCTCGCGCAGGACGTCCGGGGGCATGATCATCGGCCCAACGGTCTCACGGAATTGGAACGGCGGAGAGCACATCGCGCAGAATGGCATCCGCATCGATGTTCTCGGTCTGCGCCCTGATGCTGCGCACGATGCGATGGCGGGCCGCGTCGTAGAAAATCTCTTTCACATCCTCCGGCAGCACGTATGCGCGGCCGTGCTGGAAGGCGGTGACCCGTGCCAGCGCGAGCACGTGCTGATACGACCGCGGCGATATGCCCAGCGTGAGCACCTCCGCCAGCGACGCCAGCCCGACCTCCGCGGGAGCGCGCGTCGCCCGGCCGATCAGGACGATGTATTGGCGGATGCGATCGTCGACGTGGACCCGGTCGCGAATCAGGTCGCGGATCTGGGCGACGGCGGCGGGAGCCAGCTGACGTTCGAGCTCGACGTGGATCGACTTGACCCGCAACATCTGCAGCTCGTCGTCGGCTCCTGGATAGTCGACCCGCAGCATCATCGAAAACCGGTCGAGCTGCGCTTCGGGCAGGGGGTAGACACCCTCCTGTTCCACCGGATTCTGCGTCGCCAGCACCCAGAACGGATCGTCGAGGCGGAACGTCGTGTCGCTGAGAGTGACCTGGCGCTCCTGCATCGCCTCGAGCAGGGCGCTCTGGGTCTTCGGCGTGGCCCGGTTGATCTCGTCGGCCAGCAGCAGGTTGGTGAAGATCGGTCCTTTTTCGATCCGGAAGGTCGCGGTTGCCGCGTCGTAGATTCGCGTGCCCACGATGTCGGCCGGCAACATGTCGGGCGTCAGCTGGATCCGCTGAAATTTCGCCGAGATGGCGTGGGCCAGCGTCGTCACGGTCAGCGTCTTGGCGACGCCGGGCACGCCCTCGAGAAGCACGTGGCCGCAGCCGGCCCGGGATTCGCTGCGCGTGTACGAGTACGGGATCGCGGCGAACAGCCCGGTCAGCAGCCGGCGGATCAGAATCGGCTGGCCGGCAATCACGCGTGCGATTTCCCGCTCCAGCGTCTGGAGCGTCTCGAACGCGGCCTCGACCGGCCGCTCCGGCGGGGTCTGCGTTTCAGTCAGGTTCATAACAAAGCCAGCAACGCGACCGCTGCGAGCCCCGCCGACGCGAGAAGCGCACCGTACACGTCGCGATACTCGATGGTGGTCTGCCAACCGGTCTGGCGCCGGTCGGCCCGCACGATCGTGTGCAGCGCGTCGAGCAGCTCGCCGCCGGTGACCGAGCGCACATACCGACCGCCGGTGGCAGCGGCCAGCGATTTGAGTGAGGTCTCGTTGAACTGCGTGGTCATGGGCCTCCCCGCGTCGTCTTTCAAGTACCCTTCCCGCTCGCCCGGCAGGGTCACGGGAATCATCGCTTCCGCGGGCGCACCGATACCGATCGTGTGCACCCGGATACCCCGCCGCATGACTGCCGAAACTGCCTGGTCCATCGTCTCGCCCTGATCCTCGCCGTCCGAGATCACCAGAAAGAGCTTGCGACTCGGCTGGGAGTCGCGCGCGGCCACTTCGAGCCCACTCGCCAGGGCCGCGCCGATGTCGGTGCCATAGAACACGGATGGGTCCTCGGCGATCCAGTCCAGATAGAACAGGAGGCTATCGACGTCGCGCGTCAGATACGACAGCACCAGCGACGTGCCGGCGAAGCCGACCAGGCCCACCCGATCCACCGCGTCGGGCTTCTTCCGAAGAAAGGTTTCGAGCTCGAGCAGTGCGCGTTCGGCGCGCGAGGGGCGGACATCCCGCGCGCGCATCGACACGGAGCGATCGAGGATGACGATCAGATCCTGCCGCTCGAACTCGGCGGCGCGCCGCTCGCGCAGCACCTGCGGGCGGGTCAGGGCGGCGACCAGCAGGCCAATCGTGATGATCGTCAGCGCGAGGACGGCAACATCGCGGACCCCGGTGGACCGTCGCGAGAGCCGGAGGAATCGCGGCTGCACCGCGGCGCGTCCGCGGCTGCGGCGCTTGTAGGCGTAGGCTACCAGCCACGCGGCGCCGGCCACGGCGACCGCGACGAGCCAGATGGCCATTTCAGGATGAAGGAAGCGGATCGTCATCCGCTCTTCTTCACCGGCCGTTGCTGCGGTGGTGATTGCTGCGGCCGCAGCAGCTGCATGATGCTGGTCGGCGCCGATTGGGACTGCCGGCCGGACTTCGACGGGTTGCGCATCGCGGCCGCCAGCCGCGCCGTGACCTCGTAGTTGTACTTCGTGTCCCAGTCGTCGGGCATGTCCGTCAACGCCCGCTTGAACTCGTCTTCGGCGCGACTCAACCACTCCAGCTGCGACTCGGGCTTCTCTTCACGCCGGCTTTTCGCAAACAACGCGCACCCGACCCAGTAGTGCGGCGCGGCCCCGGGCGGCGCCGAATCCGCCGCCTCGATCACCGCGTCGTACTCGCCGCGCTGATACAGGAGCGCCAGACGATTGTGCGTAAGCAAGGCGTAGTCGCGAGCCAGCGCCTGTTGGGTCGGGGGGACCGTGCGGAACCGTTCGGCGCCGACCCGGTATAACGCCAGCGCACGCTCGGGTTGCCGCGCCTCGATCGCGGCGGCCGCCTCCACGAGCGGCGCCGACCAGCGGCCGTAGACGAACAGCAGTGCCCCGGCAAGGAGTGCCGCGATCGAGACCACGACGAACGACGAGCGGAAGCGGGGGAGCATCGGATGATCCAATCTCGTGGCCGAGGCGACGGCTCCGGAGGGTGCCGCTCGAGCGCCGATTACAACCGATGCTCGGCACCGAGTCAATGCCAAAGGGTGAGAATCGCAAAAATGGTCCTACCAATCTGTCTTGACAACGATCTCGGCCGCACGCTACCTTCCGGCACGAAGCGTCCACGTCGCGTTGGCGACCACTGCAACGCGTCCCGGGTCCCACGCGTGCGGCGGAGAGGCGGGTGTGAGGCCACTGTCGATGCCTCTTGGTACGAGTCCCGTGTCTCCGGCTGCCCATACTCTCTGGGATACCTCCGGATCGCGGCGTGCGCCGGGGCGCCACTCGGACGCCCCGGCGGCTGGCGCGCGACCTTCCGCGCGAAGCGTAGGGAAACCTGTTATGCCCATAGCGACGATCGTGTGCCCGCGTAATGTCCCCCGCCGTCAACTGCCAGCGCTCGTCGTCTCGGCCGTGCTGGCCGCCACGGCTGCGATCGTCGGGCAGTCGACGGTGCCGCCGCAGCCCCTGTCATACGCAGAGCTCGTGCTGCACAACGGGCAGGTCCTGACGGTCGATCAGCAGTTCACCGTGACGCAGGCGGTCGCCACGCGGGACGGGAAGGTGCTGGCCGTGGGAACCGACGCCGAGATCCGTGCCCTCGCCGGCCCGAAGACCAGGATCGTCGACCTCGCAGGTCGAACCGTGGACACCGGGCTTCATCTACAACGACGGCGACAATTCGGTACCCGGAGGCGACATCTACAAGGACACGCAAGTGGCCGGCGTTCTGACGGGCCGCATCAAGGGTGCCCAGATGGAGGGGCTGCTGCTCGAGATCCGCAAGGTGCTGGCGAAGGGCAGGCCTGGGGAGCCGATCTTCGTCAACATGCCGAAGGCATCGCCACGGAGGGCCGAGGAGTGGACCGCGGTCGATCTCGATGCCATCGCCCCGATGAACCCACTCGCCCTGTTCTTCAATGACAGCGTCGTTGTCGCCAACACCGCCGCTGGTCACGCCCCGGAAGGAAGCCGGTCCGTTCCTTTCACGAGACGAGGTCCGTCCCATTCTGCAGCTGGACGAGGCCGGCTTCGAGAAAATCAAGTATTACCTGCGCACGCGAGAAATGCCGACCGCCAAAAAGCTCTTTTGAGCCGCGGCTGGGGGCCCGGACCGCTACGCTTTCGGTCGGTCAGCAGGAGGGGTCGGTCGGCCGCCGCAAAGGTCGGACCATTAATGCTTGACAAGCCCTCGCACGCCGCGTTAGCGTCCGCCTCAGGCCTCGTTAGCGTCCGGCCTCAGGCCTCTGGAAATGCCGTCCCCGCGACATCCGCGCCCGGAGACCATCCCCGGGATCGGAGGCCGCTCGTTTTTCCACTGCCGCAACGGCCATCTCATCGGCAGCGATGTGATGAGCGGAGCGCAGCGTCAAGGCGATCGTTTTTGAGGTCTGGTTCATGAAACAGAAAGCCTTTTTTCTCCGCATGCTCATTGTTGTCGTCACCGGCTGGCTGCCGGTGACCACAATCGCCCAGGTCACCACCGCCACGCTGGCGGGCCTCATCACCGACTCGAGTGGCGGAGCGCTGCCGGGCGCATCGGTCACGGTCCGGTCGAGCGAGACCGATGTCACCCGGGTGCTCAGTACCGACGAGGGCGGCCGCTACCGTGCCTCGGCACTCGAACCTGGAATGTACGACGTAACCGTCGAGCTGTCGGGCTTTCAGACGACGCGCCACCAGGCGGTGCAGCTGACGCTCGGTCAGACCCTGTCGTTGAACGTCACGATGGGAGTGGGGAAGGTCGAGGATGTGATCACGGTCACCGGTGAGGTGCCGGTGATCGACACCAATCGATCGTCCGTCTCTGGGCTCGTGGATGCACAGCAGATCCGCGAGCTCCCGCTCAACGGCCGCGATTTCAGCCAGCTGACCCTGCTCCAGCCCGGAGTGCTTGGCTCTCCAACGACCGCGCGCCAGGTCGATCGCGGCATGGGGACACAGGTCTCCATCGCTGGTGGACGGCCGAACCAGGTGAACTACCAGCTCGACGGCACCGACATCAACTTCCAGGGCAATGGTTCGCCCGGCAGCGCGGCCGGCGGGCTGCTGGGCGTGGAGACGGTCCGGGAATTCCAGGTACTCATCAACAACTACAGCGCCGAGTACGGCCGCAGCAGCGGCGGTATCGTCACCGCCATCACCCGATCCGGCACCAACCAGTTCCGCGGGGCAGGCTTCGGATTTCTTCGCGACGAGTCGCTCGACTCCAAGAACTACTTCGATGATCCGGACGGGGAGATTCCGCCGCTCGATCGCTATCAGTATGGGGGAGTGCTCGGCGGCCCGATCGTCCGGGAGAAGACCTTCTTTTTCGCAAGTTACGAAGGGCTCCGGCAGGATCGCGGCTACACCAGCATCGCGCGCGTGCCCGGCATGGCGACGCGGAACCGGACCGACGTCAATCCGGCGATCCAGCCATTCCTGTTCTTCTATCCCGAACCAAATGTGCCGGGAACCGGGGCCTCGGGACTGTACAGCGTCGAAGTGGTGGAGCCCACGCGTGAAAACTACTTCGTCGGCAAAGTCGACCACGCACTGGGCGCCGGGCAGAGCCTGTCGATGCGGTATTCCTGGGACAAGGCCAGCGTCGTCATTCCCCGGCCGATCCCAACCTTCTCGACCGACACGAACACCAAGGCGCAGTTCCTCGTCGGCGAGCACAAGTGGATCGTCACACCGAATCTGCTCAATACCGTGAAGGTCGCGTGGAACCGTGCCTACGAAGCCACACTCAACGTCAGCAACGTTGACGTCCCTTCCTCACTGCTCTTTATACCCGGCACGCAGTTTGGAGCCCTGAACGTCACAGGCCTAGACACGCTCGGCTCCGACACCAACACGCCCACTTTCATCGATCTCAAGAGCTTGCAGGTGGTCCAGACGCTGACCTGGACCCGGGGGGCCCACAGCGTCAAATCGGGCGTGAACTGGACCCGCTGGTTCAACGACCAGGACTCGTCGTTCACCATCGGTGGGAACTACGCGTTCACCTCGATCGAGAACTTCGTGCAGAATCGCGCCAACACGTTCGAAGGCCAGGCGCCGGGCTCGTCGACCGATCGCAAGTGGCGGCAGAATCTGGTGGGGCTCTTCGTCCAGGACGACTGGTCCCTCAGGCGCAACCTGACCGTGAACGCCGGCGTGCGATACGAGTTCATCACGGTGCCGACGGAAGCCGAGGACCGCGTTGCGAGCATGCCCGACCTGAATGCCGCGCCGGTCACCGGACGGCCGCTGTTCGACAACCCCTCACTGGGGAATGTCGCTCCGCGTGCGGGCTTCGCATGGGACATCACGGGGAATGGCAAGAACGCGCTGCGTGGCGGCGGCGGCTACTTCTTCGAGCCGATTCTCTCGAACGTCTACCGCGCCTACGGCAACCGAACTCCGCCGTTCTACCAGATCATCAATCCGAGGAACCCGCCGTTCCCCGACCCGACATCGGCCGGCGCTGGCACGCCGCCGCTGCGTCTGGACCTGCTCGAGTACGATCTCAAGAACCCCTACCGTGTGCAGTACAACCTGACCTATCAACGGGAGGTTCTGCCGCAGACCGTCGTGACCGCGGGCTTCCTGGGGGCGCGTGGCTACCACCAGATCCGCAACATCGAGTGGAACCAGGCGGTGCCCCAGATTCAAGCCGACGGCCGCTACTTCTTCCCCGCGGGCCAGACGCGGCGGAATCCGGCCTTTGCCAGCATCCGCCTTCGCACGACCGACGGAGAGTCCTGGTACAAAGCGCTGGTGCTCGGCGCGAGCCGGCGGTTCTCGAACAGTCTCGCCATGCAGGCGTCCTACACCTGGGGCAAGTCTGAAGATCTCGGCTCCCAGGCGGTCGGCAGCGGCGATTTCGACAACAGCTTCCAGCCGGCGTA
>JACDBQ010000538.1 GCA_013694845.1 Acidobacteriota bacterium | reverse complement strand
CCTATGGGGTCGGCGGCATCCTCAGTCGAGTCCGTTCGTCTAGACCCGGAACTCAAGCGGGACCTGCTTCTCCGCGCCGCACAACAGAAAATCACCGTTTCCGAGGCAATTCGCCGCGCCGTACGCCAGTACCTTCATGCGAGCTGACAGCCGCAGCAAGTTCTAGGCGAGGGGTCCAACGGTCACCAGAGCTGACCGGGCAGTGGGTCGGCTTGCTGTTCAGTCGTTCCATAGTGCGGCCTGCGGTCGGACGTCACTGTCGGCCAGCGCACGCCGCGTTCACGGAGGTTGTGCATCGTGAGAAGCGGACCGTCGAGAATGCTGTCGAGCAGCGCTGCCTGCATGGGTTCGGTCTCGACCAGCCGGGTCAGGACCGAGAGCAGATCGGTGAACTCCGAGGACCATTCACCGGGCCAGGTATCGACGTGGATGTGGTCCAACGGGCTGGTCTTCTTCCCCCCTGGCACAGCCTTTCGGTAATTGAACCAGGACCGGATGACGTTCTTCCCGCCGACAGAGTAGTCGCGCACCCCGCGACTGACCGGCCCCCAGGCTCCTGTGCCGAGGCTGATCTGCCGCCTGTCCTCGTCGTACCAGATCGTGGTCGGCATCTCGGTCACCGCGGCAAGATTGCGGATCCGTCGCTCGTCATCGGGAAGAAAGCGGATGTCCCCGGAGGGCCTCCCGCTCGCCGGATCGGCCATGGCGTCGCCGTAGGTGTGCGTCCAGACGACAGCTCTGCCGAGTTCGACGGCCTTCGCCCACAGTGCAGGATCGGCGGTCAAGGGTGCACGGATACCGGGCGTGGTGAGCTCGTCCGCGAAGCGGGCTGTGTACCCGGGATGGGCGGCTACCCCGGCGAGGTAGGCGATCAACTCCTCGACAGAAAGGGCACCGGAGAACGCTTCGCTGCTGACCAGCGCTCCTAGAGCATCGAGCAAACCCGGCGCGGCGTTGGGCTCCCCGTTCGCATGCAGCATGGGCAGCGTTCGTCCGCCGCGATTGTTGAAGTAATCCATGTCCGGGATCAGCGCGCTGAACATCACGCCCGGACCGCTGTCGATTGCCTTGGAATGCTGCTCCACCAGGAAACACTGCCCAGGTCGTCGAGCGTTCCAGAGAGTCGGCGAAGGGCCGTGCAGGAGTCTGCTGTCGGCTATCAGCCATTGGCGATCAAGAGACCGGTATCCGGCCCGGACGCAGGCTGGGTCGAGCCGATGTTCTGAGGCAAAGGGGCCATTGATGAGCTGGACATCTGCGCCCGCCAGTCGCCGCTTGTCGAGATCTAAGGTGGCATCGCGGGACTCCTTGAAGAGCAATCGCTTTCGCTCCGGATCCGTCTCGGTGACAAGCACCTGCCAGCGACTTCGCAAGATCTGCCGGGCCGGGGCGTAGACCCACGTTCGGTTGGCCTTCACCCCAGGCGCGGTCCACGGCATCAGGTCAGACAGGGCCGGCAACTCGTCCCAGGCACCGGCGGCAGCAGGGGTGAATGGCGCCTGCCAGTCCGTACGGACTTCCCGCCAGGAGTCGTCGTGCAGGTCGATCGCCGCGAGAGCATCAAACTTCTCGGCTTGCCGACCGTGCACGGCCCGGTAGCGGATCACCGCTGGCTCGGTCGACGTCCCCATCGCTCGTACGAAGAGTCCGATGGCGAGCGGTTGCCGTACACCGGGGAAGACGCGGGTGGGCACGTCCGGGGTCTGGCCCTCCGGAGTGAGATCGATGATCCATCCCTCAGAGCAGTCCTCGCGCAGATACTGACGCATACCCTTGAAACCAGGTCCGCGCAGATATCCGCTCGTGGAGATGAAGCAGACGATGCCGACATCTCCTCCGGATACGTCTCGATGGTGGTCGAAGACCTTCCACGTTCCCCAGCGCCAGAAATAGACGTAGAGATTCTTGAGCACGTACTCGGCCAGACCGTTGCCGTCGGCTCGGAAGGCATGTAGCGGCGCGACTGCATTCCTCGCACCATCGCCGTGCTCGATCCATCCGCCCAAGCCTTCGGCACGCTCACGGTAGGGCGGATTGCCGATGACGACGGTGACCGGCTCGTCGTTCTTGACCGCGTTGGCCGCCCGCCGCGAGGCGGCGATCGGCTCCAAGCCGGCTGTCAAGTAACGGATTTCGGCGATGGGGTCGTCGAGTGTGTCGGTGACATACATCCGCATACCCGCACTCGGGGCATTGGCTTCGAGCTGATCGAGCAGGCCGCTGGTCCGCAACTCCGCCACAGCGTAGGGACCCATCTGGAGCTCGAATCCAACGAGACGCTGAGCCAGAGCCGAAATCGCCGCTGGTACGGCGCCTTTGCCTTCCCTGCGCTCCACCGAGGCGGCCACGCGCACGATGATTGCGTCGAGGTACGTGCCGGTCCCCATCGCGGGATCGACGGTGACGACGGTTGGATCGGCGAAGCCGGTTTCCTTGTCGAAGCGGGTCACCAGTGCCTGTTCGGTCAGTCGAACCATCTGCTCGACGACCTGATGCGGCGTGTAGTACGAGCCGGACTGCTTACGAAGCTCCGGGTCGTAGACCTCGAGGAAGCGTTCGTAGAGGTGCAGGTAGGTGTGTCCCGCTTGCCGCCACGTACCCGAGGCCAGTCCACGACTGCAATCAGACGTACCAACAGGTCCAGCGTCACTCTGAAGTCGGC
>JACDBQ010000536.1 GCA_013694845.1 Acidobacteriota bacterium | reverse complement strand
AAGGTATCCCGTCCGTTCGTGTCTGGTGACGTCGGCATCGACGTCGTACAACTGCCCGACGAGCAACGGCGTGAGCACGTCGTCCACCGTGCCGGATGCGAGGACCTGCCCGCCCTTGAGCATCAGGAGCGTCTCGCACAGGGCGGACGCGAAATTCAGGTCATGCGTGGACACGACGACCGAGAGCGCGTGCGCGTCGTGCAGCTCTCGGAGCAAGGCGGCTGTTTCGAGCTGATACTTCAAATCGAGCGCCGCCGTGGGCTCGTCGAGTAGCAGCACCGCCGGTTCCGAGGCGGTCCGCTCGGACGCGGAGATCTGCGCGAGCGCCGCCGCGATGATGACGCGCTGCTTTTCCCCGCCGCTCAACGTCGCGAAACCGCGTTCCTCGAGCGCTGCGGTGCCGGTCGCGGCGAGCGCCTCGCGCGCCAGCGCCATGTCACGAGGACCCTCGATCTCGAAGACGCCGAGATGCGGATACCGCCCCATGAGTACGACCTCGAGAACGCTGTACTCGAAAGCGAGATGTGTTTCCTGCGGCACCACGGCCATGCGGCGAGCGATCTCCGCGCGGCGGATGGATCCCAGCGCCGTGCCGTCCAGCAGCACCGTTCCGCGCTGTGGCTTCCGCGTGCCCGCGAGAAGCCGCAACAGCGTGGTCTTGCCCGATCCGTTGGGCCCGATGATTCCCAGGAAACCACCGGAAGGCACCTCGAGCGATACGTCCCGCAGGACCGGCGTGTCACCGTAGCCGAAGGTCAGGTCAACGGCCTGCAGCAACGCGCAGCCCCACCGTCGCCCTTCGACCGAGGGCCGGGAAGCCGAGCGCTTCCTCGTACACCTCGTCGAAGAGGTTCTCCACGCGCGCGTACACATCGCCGATCTTGTGAAGGCGCCACGATCCGCCGGCGTTCCAGCTGGTGAATCCCGTCGCGTAGTGAAGTCCGCCGAAGGTCCCCGATGAGGGCTCGACGTCGAGCACGCGGCTGCGTGCCCCTCCCCCGAGGAAGGCGCTCAACCGACCGGCAGTGGCCGTCAGCACTGTGGAGAACTGGTGCCGCGGTCGTCGAAGCAGCGGCTCGCCCACGGTGAACGGCGGCGGCGCCTCGTCGTCCTGATCGACGGCGAGCACTTCGGAGTCCAGGTAGGTGTAAGCCAGGCGTCCGCGAAGATCGATCGGACGCTGCGGCAGGAACCGCCGTCCCCCGCTCAATCCCAGCTCGACGCCGCGCGCGCGCGCGTTGGCGATGTTGTCGGTCGTGTAGCGGCTGGACTCCCGGAACGACCCGACCGCCACGATCAGGTCGTCGAAATCGTTGAAGAACGCGACCGCGTCGACCGAGCCGCGTCCGCCGGCAAATCCCTGTTCGATTCCCGCTTCGACGCTGCGGCTGCGTTCGGGCTTCAGCGACGGATTGTCGGTGAACGCGATGTCGAACGCCCCCGGCGGGCGGATGCCGGTGGATGCCGACGCCCGGAGCTTCGTGAGGTTCGCGGCGCCGGGATCGAGCAGCCACGCAACGCCGGCCTTGGGATTCACCGACACCGTGTCAGCAACCGGGAGCGTGCCGATCGCATCGCCTCGAAGGTCCTCTACCCGGACGCCTCCGGTTACGAACACTCCGGGTGCGGCGGTCCAGCGCGTTTCCGCGAAGTACCCGCCGATGGTGCGCTTGACCGGCGCCGGCTCCGCCGAGGCTCCGACGATGAAGGTGCTGCCGGCCTGCTCGCGCTGTACTTCGGCGCCCGCAGACATCTCGACCGCGCGAGCGATCGGGAAGTCGACCTGGCCGCGCGCCGACCACCGGCGGGAGCTGGACTCCGAGGGACCGAAGCCGCTCGCGAAGTCGCTCTCGAGACGGTGATATCCCGTCTGCACGAATGCGCGCACGTGCGCCGTCAATGGGACCGACGCCGAGACCGACGCCGTCGTCTGTTCGTTGCTTCCCCGGGACGTGGTGTCGATCGCGGTATACGCGCCGATCGGATTGCTGCCAAACGGCCCGGGCGCGCCCCGTTCGTCCGTGGAGTGACGCAGCTGGCCGCGGACGAGAAAGCGGTCGTCGCGCCAGCCCGCCGACACCGAACCGGACGCGCGCGTGTAGTCGTCATTCTCGACCGTCAGGCCGGACGCGGTGCGACGGCCGTTGTAACCGTCGCTCGTCAGGCGTTCGCCGCCGGCTCCCCACTCGAGGCGGCCCGCGGATCCCGCGGTTGCGCCGTTGACGCGGAAGGTGTCGTAACCACCCGCCTCCACGCCGCCCGAAACAGCGGGCGCGCCACTCCTGCGGGTCACCACCCGGACGACCGCGCCGATGGCGTTCGAGCCG
Organism: Acidobacteriota bacterium; assembly: GCA_013694845.1. Taxonomy (GTDB): domain Bacteria; phylum Acidobacteriota; class Vicinamibacteria; order Vicinamibacterales; family 2-12-FULL-66-21; genus JACDCA01. Next base: position 9,352 of record JACDBQ010000536.1, on the reverse strand, counting down.
AAGAGCGCGCTTTGCGGACCGCGAACAACTTCGATCCGCTCGACGTTCTCGGTCGACAGGTGCGCGAAGTCGAACTCGCCGCCGAACGTCGTGACCGGCACGTCGTCCACGAACACCAACGTGAAGTTCGATTCACCGCCACGCGGGAACACGCCCGTGACGGCCCCGTGGCCGCCGGTGGCTGCGACGGTGAGGCCCGAGACCGTGCGGAGCGCATCCGCGACCGAGTGTACCTGGCGCGCCTCGAGCTCGGCGCCGGTGATGACCGTCGCCGTAGACGACGCCTGCGACAGGGGAATGTCGACGTGTGCGGCTGAGACGAGAACGGACTCGGAGACGGCGCTGATGACGAGGCGGATGTCGCCGACATTGCGAGCCTGGCTGGCGTCGACCGAGCTCATCTCACCGCGAAACCCCGGAAGGCTGATGCGCAGCGCGAGGCCGTCGGCATCGGGCGCGTCGATCGAGAATTCCCCCTGCTGGTTCGTCAGGGTGGTCCGGAGGTGCTGGCCCTGTCCAGCCACGATGACTGTCGCTCCCGGGACAGGACGTCCATCAGGGTCGACGACGCGCCCGGTCAGCGATGCCGCGGACGCGGGCGACGAGAACAGGGTGACGATGGAGAGGACTACGAGACGACAGACGGACTGTGAGATCACGCGGGCTCCTTTCGGCGTGTAACGCGCCGTGGAAAGGACGGTTCTCCTTCGCTGCCTTCGACAGCGGAGGCGGAACAAGCCCGGCAGCCAGGTATCCTGGCTTGCAGGTTGATTCGGCGTTCCCGGCCTTCCCATGCACTCTGGTGCGCACAGTGGCTGCCTCCGTCTATCCGCCGAAGGCCGTCGAAGAACCGGCCCTGGACGACGACGTGACCTGGAAACGCGCTCCCTGCTTACAGTGGCGGCACCGCGTGGGCTTCGAACCCCCTTCGCATGACCACCGGGCAGAGCCGGCCGTGAGAGCCGGCTCCTCGTCAGTTGTCCGGTGAGAATATCACCTAAAATAAAAGTTGATGAGCAAGAGCTCGACTGTCACTGTTCGCCAGGCGCTCGCGCGAGCAGCCTCGCCATCCACCGGTCCGCTCGTCGTGCTCGCCGATACGATCACGATCCAGACCGAGGATCGCGTCGAGCTGGTCGACCTCACGGAACGGCTGGCGGCGTTCGTCGCAGGGGCGGGAGTCCGCGAGGGCGTGCTGAGCGTCTGGTCGCTGCATACGACCTGCGCCGTGTTCATCAACGAGGTGCAGTCGGCGCTGCACGCCGACATCAAGCGGGCGTTGGAGCAGATCGTCCGGCGCGAAACGGACTGGATGCACAACGATCCCGCGCACTCCGACTGCGATCGCAGCAACGCGGACGCACACCTGCGCGCCATGCTGCTCGGCCACAGCCTGACGCTCCAGGTGAGCGGAGCCGAGATCGTCCTGGGTCACTGGCAGCGCGTCCTGGCGGCGGAGCTCGATGGCCCGCGCGCCAGGACGCTGCGCCTGCAGATCATGGGAGTCGCATGACCGGAAAGCGAATCGCGGCCGCCGGCATCGCCGATATCGCTGCGAAGGTCGACGCGCGCGCGCGCCTCTCCCTGGAGGACGGTGTGCGGTTGTTCGAGTGCGGAGACCTGCTGGCGGTCGGGCACCTCGCCAACCGTGAGCGGGAACGACGCCACGGCAAGTTGACCTACTACAATTTCAACATCCGTCTCGAAGCGACCAATGTCTGTGTGGCGAGCTGCCTGTTCTGTTCGTTCGCGCGGTTGACGCCTGACTCACCTGCGGCATACACGCTTTCCCTCGACCAGGTGTTCGAGAAGCTGCGGCAGCGCGCCGATCAGCCGCTGACCGAGGTCCACGTCGTCAACGGCCTGCACCCCGACCTGCCGTTCGAGTACTACAGCGACATGCTGCGCGGGTTGAAGCGGATCCGCCCCGGGATCCACTTGAAATGCTTCACGGCCGTCGAGATCGCGTTCTTCTCGGACATCTACAAGATGAGCGACCGCGAGGTGCTCGTGCGGCTCATGGAGGCCGGGCTCGACTCGCTGCCTGGCGGTGGCGCCGAGATCTTTGCGCCCCGGGTGCGGAAGAAGATTTCGCACGACAAGGCGGATGCGGACCGCTATCTGTCCATACACCGCATCGCCCATGAACTCGGCATGCGCACGAACGTGACCATGCTCTACGGGCACATCGAGACGTATGCCGAGCGTGTCGATCACATGCTGCGCGCTCGCGCGCTGCAGGACGAAACCGGCGGCTTCCAGGCCTTCATCCCGCTGGCGTTCCATCCTGACAACAATCAGATGCGCAAGCTGCCGGCGCCGACCGCCACCGACACCCTTCGTGTGCACGCGGTGTCACGCCTGATGCTGGACAACATCCCGCACGTCAAGGCGTTCTGGATCGCGACCGGCGTGGAGGTGGCGCAGCAGGCGCTCTGGTTCGGTGCCGACGATCTCGACGGAACCGTGCAGGAAGAAAAGATCTACCACATGGCCGGCGCCCGTACGCCCGAGACCATGAGTACCGCGTCGATCCGCCGCCTGATCCGGGCGGCCGGACGCGAGCCGGTCGAACGCGATACCCTCTACAACGTCGTCACCGGGCCGGAGGAATCGGACGAAGTGCGGCACCGAATCGCCACCCCGCAGGCTTTATCGGCGTCATACGTGTAGCGCAGGCCTTCAGGCCCGCATCGTCGTGGAATCAGGTAGCGCCGGCCTTCAGGGCCCGCACAAAAAATGGACATAAAGTTACTGAATCAAGTCGAGAAAGAGAGCATCGGCGAGCGCCAGCCGCTCCCCGAGACGTACCTGCGTCTCTCCGACGACGAGATGGATGCGCGGATTGCGGCCGCCAAGGCGACCCTGGGCAGCCGCGTCGTGATCCTCGGGCATCACTATCAGCGTGACGAGGTGATCAAGTTCGCCGACTTCACCGGCGATTCCCTCAAGCTGGCGCGCGCGGCGGCGACGAAGCACGAGGCGGAATACATCGTCTTCTGCGGTGTGCACTTCATGGCCGAGAGCGCCGACATCCTCCGGGCGCCCCATCAGAAGGTCGTGCTCCCGGATCTCGCCGCGGGTTGCTCCATGGCCGACATGGCGGCCCCCGACCAGCTCGAAATGGCGTGGCGCGAGATGGAGCAGATGGGCGTCCGCACCGACGTCGTCGAGAACGGGCGTCAGGGCATGATCCCGGTCACCTACATCAATTCATCAGCCGCTATCAAAGCCTTCGTCGGCGCGCACGGCGGGATCGTCTGCACGTCCACCAACGCTGCCGCCGTCATGACGTGGGCATGGGAGCGCGGTGACAAGTTGATTATGCTTCCGGACCAGCATCTCGGGCGCAACACGGGCTGGAAGATGGGTGTGCCGCTCGACCAGATGGTCGTGTGGGACCCGAACGAGATGTGGGGCGGGCTGGACGCCGAACAGTTGAAGACAGCGAAGCTGGTGCTGTGGAAGGGCCACTGCTCCGTCCACACCCGGTTCACGACGCAGCAGATCACCGCCTTCCGCAAGCAGTATCCGCAGGGCAAGGTGATCGCGCATCCGGAGTGCACGCTCGACGTCGTGCAGGCCTCCGATGACAGCGGGTCGACCGAGTACATCATCAACGCCGTCCGCGACAGCGCGCCCGGCACGACCTGGGCGGTTGCGACCGAAGTCCATCTGGTGAATCGGCTGACGCAGGAGCTCGCCCAGGACAAGAAGATCGTAACCCTCGATCCGTTCGGCTGCTTGTGCTCGACGATGTTTCGAGTCTCGCCGAACCACCTTCTCTGGATCCTCGAAGGCCTGGTCGAAGGCACAGTGCACAACCAGATCACCGTGCCCGACGACCAGAAGCACGATGCCCGCCTGGCGCTCGATCGAATGCTCCAGATCAAGAACTAGCCCCCGGCGCCCACTGCCCCACAGATTCCACCTCCTTACGCTCACGCGAATCAGATATCCTTCGTCGCGGAGGCGACGAAGATGCGTGTGTTCTCGATCGCAGCACTGATGGTTCTGCTGGCTCCGCACGCCGGGGGGGCGCAGCCGGCGTTCTACTCCCACGACAACTACACGCAATACGAGCTGCTCGAGCCGGGCTCCGGCCAGTTTGCGATTACCTACTATCTGACCGAGCGCCGCGTGGGCTCGCAGTACGTGTTGAATCAGACCCGGTCGGGTAGTGCGGGCAGCGACATCTCGGTCTTCGATCCGCGGACAGGGAAGTCGCTCAAGTTCGATTACCTTTCTGGCGCCGAGCTGACCGCGGCCGGGATGACCGGGCGGTTCGATCCGGCGGAGCACTATATCCGCGCCCACCTCGCGAGCGCGGTGCCGGAGGGTGGTGAAGGCCGCGTGAAGATCCCGAAGATCTACAAGGACGACAAGAGCTACTACACCGAAGGGGACATCGTCTTGTTCAAGCGATCGCTGGGGATCGCCCGCAATTCGGTCGTGCTGCCGAAGGGCTACCGGCTGCTGTCGTCGTCGCGGCTCAGATGCTCACACTCCCCGACGGGAGGCTGAAGATTGCCTTCGAGCACGCGCACGGGTATGCCGCCGACGTGACAATTCGGGCGGGGAAATCCGCACCGCTGCCGCCTGCGCCCCTCAGGTCCGAGCGCGCCTTCGACTTCAGCAAGGTTCTCTACGAAATCGCCGGAGGAGGTTCGATCACGGTGACCCGCGAGTCCCTCGTCGATGCCGTGGGTGGCAGCGTCACGGTCGATGTGTCTCCCGGCGCATCCGACGTCACGGTGACGGACGTCGATTCCGGCGAGCGACTCACGTTGCGTCAATCGGCTCGAGGCGGATCGGCAGCGCTGCCGAGCGGGGGCGCGGATCCCACGTTGTCTGCACGCATTCGAGTGACCGGCACGCTGAAGGACGGCTTGGCCGCGGCGGCCTCAGGTCTCAGCTGGACCCGGACGATCGACGAACCCCGCGCCACGATCCTTCTACCGCCCGGCTTCGACGTTCAGGCGGTGTCGGTTCCAGCGACGGTCACGGCCAGTCGGACGGACGCATCGTGATCCAGATCTGCAACGGCGCGCTCGTGTCCCTGCCGGTGACGATCCACGCTGTGAAGCGGTAGACTAGAAGACTGCGTTACCCACGACAGAAGGAGACTGCAGCATGACCCACGAAGTCCCGCCGCTTCCGTATGACTACAACGCGCTGGAGCCGCACATTGACGAACAGACGATGCGGATCCACCACGATAAGCATCACGCGGCGTACGTGACCAACCTGAAAGCGGCGCTCGAGAAGCACCCGGACCTTCAGCAGAAGAGCATCGGCGACCTGATCAAGGGCGTCAACAGCGTCCCGGAAGAGATCCGTACGGCCGTCCGCAACAACGGCGGCGGCCACGTGAACCACACGATGTTCTGGCAAATCATGGGCCCCGGTAAGGGCGGCGATCCGACCGGTGCCGTCGGCGAGGCGATCAGCTCCTCGTTCGGTACCGTCGAAACGTTCAAGGAACAGTTTGCCAAGGCCGCGACCACCCGGTTCGGCAGCGGGTGGGCGTGGCTGATAGACGCTGGCGGTAAGCTTGTGATCGAGAGCACGGCGAACCAGGACAGCCCGCTGATGGAAGGCAAAAAGCCGCTTCTCGGCCTCGATGTCTGGGAGCATGCCTACTATTTGAAGTACCAGAATCGCCGTCCGGACTACATCGGCGCCTGGTGGAACGTTGTAAACTGGGATGCGGTGAATGAACGGTTCCGGTAAAGCGGTTCCGTCACTCGGCTCTCGAAGGGGCTGCGCAACTGCGCGGCCCCTTTCCTTTTATGCGCAAGTTGCTCGTGCGGAACTTCCAGTCCCCCGGCGACATCGTCATGCTGACGGCCGCCGTGCGGGATCTTCATCGCGCGCACCCAGGCGAGTTCGTCACCGACGTGCGGACGGCGTGCCCGGCGCTGTGGCAGCACAACCCTCACCTCACCCCACTCGACGAGCACGATCCCGACGTCGAGATCCTGGACTGTCATTACCCGCTCATTCATCAGAGCAATACGGTCCCTGCGCATTTCCTTCACGGCTTCCCGGCGTACTTGAACCAGGTGCTCGGCACCCGCATCCGGGTGACGGAGTTCAAGGGAGACCTTCACCTCTCCGACGAGGAACGAGCGTGGGCGGAGCACGTGACCTCGACCTCCGGCGATTCGGTGCCTTACTGGCTGATGGTTTCGGGGGGAAAGTTCGACTACACGATCAAGTGGTGGGACACCGACCGCTATCAGCAGGTGATCGATCATTTCCGGAATCGGATCCAGTTCGTGCAGGTCGGCGAAGCGTCGCATCACCACCCGGCGCTCGAGGGTGTGGTGGACCTGCGCGGGCAGACCGACCTGAGGCAACTTGTCCGGCTCGTGCACCGTGCCCAGGGGGTGCTCAGCCCCGTCAGTCTCCTGATGCACCTGGCCGCCGCCGTCGAGATGCCGGAAGGATGCGCACGGAACAGGCCGTGCGTGGTTATCGCCGGAGGTCGTGAACCGCCGCATTTCTGTGCCTACCCGCATCATCAGTTCATCCATACGGTGGGCGCGCTGCGGTGCTGCGCCGAGGGGGGCTGCTGGAAATCGCGCACGGTGCCGCTTGGCGACGGCGATGAGAAGGATCAGCCTGATCAGCTCTGCGTGGACGTCGTCGGTCGGCTTCCGCGTTGCATGGACATGATTCCGGCCACGGAGGTCGTTCGTCGGATCGAGCTCTACTTTGCCGGCGGGGTGCTGGAGTACATTGGAGGTCGGCCGACTCTCGAGAGTGCCGGGGAGACCCATGAAAGAACGCTCATCGAAGCCAGCTGACGGCGCCGAGCAACTGCTCGAACGCCGTCGCCATTTTCTGAAGCTTCTGTCCGGAGGGGCGGCGCTGTTCGCCACCGGGTTGATCGCGGCGTGTGACGACGGGCCGACACAGCCAGTCTCGATCGGACGGGCCGGCTCCAGCTCCTCGTCCTCCTCGTCGTCCTCGTCGGCCGGCTCGTCTTCGAGTTCCTCATCCTCATCCTCATCGAGCTCGTCGTCGTCCTCGTCCTCGAGCAGCTCGTCATCGAGCTCGTCCAGCTCGTCGAGCGGTATCGCGTCGTCGTCGTCGCGGGGATCGAGCTCGTCCTCCTCATCGGGGTCGGGCGGATCATCCTCATCTGGCGGCTTCGCCGGCCTTCTCGACGAACCCGCCGGTCTCCTCGTGTAAGACCGGATACTCCCAGAACATCAGCTCGAGCGGGAGCGCAGGGAGATGGGCGGCACCGGCGGCATCACGACTTCGGTACGATCAACGCCGGCTGGAGCTGTTGAGCGCGGCGAGGATCTCGTCGTGTGACGGGAACTCGCTCTGACGGTCACCGATGAACGAGTAGCGGATGGCCCCGGTGGGTTCGATCACGAACAGAGCCGGTCGAGCGATGTTCCACGCTGCGAGTCCCACCGCGTGCCAGACGTCGTATGCCTTCAACACGCGGCGCGATTCGTCTACCAGGATGTTGAACGGCAGACCCGTTTCCTCGATGTATCGGCGGACAGCCTCGGACTTCTGAGCGACCACCGCGACGACCTGCGCGCCGAGCGCCTCGTATTCACCTGCGTGTCGTGCCAGTTCACCGAACCGGCTGCGGCAATTGGGTCACCACGTGCCGCGATGAAACGCGAGCAGCACCGTCCCTTTCGCAAGCAGGTTTTCGAGGGAGGTCATCGCGCCTTTCTGATTCGGCAAGTCGAACCGAGGCGCGGTGAGGAGCGGCGAGGGATGCGACATCAGAACAGTTGTACTTGCACGATCTCACCCGCTTCGACGATATCCGTCTGGGCGGGAATCTCGATATAGCCGTCGGCGAGCGACATGCTCGTGATGTCGCCCGAGGCCTTGAAGGCCGGCACGGCCGCACCGTCGACGAGGCGCACGGTGTAGAACTGGTGCCGGCCGGTCGTCGACACGACGCGCCGCGCAAGCGGCGCCGTGACCGTGCGCGGCACGTAATCCGGCAATCGCGCCACCCGGCGCAACATCGGGACGAGCAGCATGTAGGCGTTCGACAGGCAGGAGGTGGGATAGCCGGGCATCCCGAACACCGGCGTCTTGTCCACTCTCCCGAAGACGGTCGGTTTGCCAGGTTTCACGGCGATCCCGTGAAAGATGACCTCGCCGATCTGCTGCAGGGCATCGAGGATCAAATCTCGCTCCCCGACCGAACTGCCGCCAGAAAACACGACGATATCGGCATCGGCGGCACGACGGATCGCGTCGACGAGGGCGGGCAGGGTGTCTGGTGCCGCCGGGTGGGGCACGGCGACACCGCCATGCGTCGAGACGATCGATGTAATCGTGAACTGGTTGATGTCGTAGATCTGGCCGGGGCCGAGCACGTTGCCGGGCTCGACGATCTCGTTCCCGGTCGAGAGCACCGCGACGCGTGGCTTTGCGTAGACGTTCACGTCGAACGCGCCGACGGCGGCGAGCGCGCCGATACGGCTCGCGTTCAGTTCCTGACCCGCCGTCAGCAGCGGCTGGCCCGCGACGATGTCGGCAGCTCGCCGTCCGACGTGCTGCCGCGGATACACCGGAGTGAAGATGCGGACGTCACGGTCGTCAACCTTCTCGGTTTCTTCGACCATCACCACGGCATCGGCACCGGTGGGCATCGGCGCGCCGGTCGCGATCTCGATGCACTCTCCAGCTGAGAGCGCACGAGTCGGGACCTCGCCGGTGTAGACCTTTTCCACGCACCGCAGAACTCTCGGATCGTAGCGTCCGGCCCCGAACGTGTCTTCGGCGATGACCGCATAGCCGTCCATGGCGGCGCGATCGAACGGCGGGACGTCAATTGCGGCGACGGCTGACGCTGAGAGGACTCGTCCGGTAGCCTCGCGTAGCGTGATCCGCTCGGTCCGCACCGTCGGTCGCGCGGCGTCCATCACCAGTGCGAGCGCCTCGTCCATCGGCAGAGTCTCGCGTATCGGCCGCATAGTGGGGATTGACATCAGCGACCCAACTCCCGGACGACGTGGCCGATTTCAGGAAGGATAAGCTTTGTCATCGCAAGCCGAACGGCGTTCTCAGATCCTGGAAGAGAGAAGACTGCGGTACGTCCCATGGCGCCTGCGCAAGCGCGCGAGAGCATGGCTGCCGAACCGACTTCCTGGAAACTGAGCGCCCGGAACAGTTCGCCGAAGCCATCGAGCCGCTTCTCGAGCAGCTGCGAGATGGCCTCGTAGGTGCGGTCGCGGGACGTGATGCCCGTTCCGCCCGTCGTGATGATCACGTCGACCTGATCGGCATGAGCGCGAATTTCGCGCTGAACCGCAGACGGATCGTCCTTCACCAGGTCCCGGCCCGCTACGACGTGGCC
>JACDBQ010000534.1 GCA_013694845.1 Acidobacteriota bacterium | reverse complement strand
GTCCAGCACGCTGAAGTATTCCGGCGAGATGAACCGATAGGCCACCGTGGACCTGCTCGGTGTAGTTTCGCCGGCCCTAGCCGCCGGCTTGTCCGCCGGAGCTCCGGCGAAGGCGGCCCGCGGTTGGCCGAGCGTGTCCGGCCACGATGCCGCCACTGCCGCGACCGACGGGTCGGCGATCACCGCCTGGACCATCGCTGCCCGCAAGGGTTCGTTGACGATGTCGATGATGACGGTGTCGGCGGTCCGCAAGCCGGGATCGACGGTCGCGGCCGACAGAGCACTGCGCAGGAACACGGCGGCACAGATCAAGAAAAGGGCCGACGCGCCGACCTGGACGCTGATGAGCGCATTCCGCGCGCGGGAGCGGCGCGGGTCCCCCGTCCCCTCGCCGCGTATCGTCCGCACCAGCTCGACGCGGGTGGCCTGCAGCGCCGGCGCAAGCCCGAAGAAGACGGTCGAGACGATGGCCGCAACCACCAGGAACACGACCACGCGCCAATCCGCAGCGGGCGCGGCGAGCCGAACGTTCTCGGCAAGCTCGGGGGGCATTGTGGTCATCGCCACGTGGAGCGTGAGATAGAGAACCACCCGCGAGACGACGAACCCGCACGCCGCGGACGCGAGCGCGAGCATCAGGCTCTCGGTGAGCAGTTGCCGGACGAGGCGCCGGCGTGACGCGCCGAGCGACAGTCGGATGCCGATCTCCCGCTGGCGCGAGACCGCTCGCGCCAGCAGCAGGTTTGCCACGTTGGCGCAGCCGATCATCAGGATCAAACCGAACGCAAAGAACAGCGGTGCAAACACCAGCCACATTTCGGCGGCCGATTCCGAGAGCGTCCCCTGCCTCGATTGCAGCGTGATGTTCGCCCTACGTCCGTCGATAGGGGTGCCGTCGGGTTGTCCCGACGCTTACACCGCGAGCCCGGCCAGCGCGGTTTCCCGCGACACCCCGGGCTTCAACCGACCGACGAGATCGATGCCGACGGTCTTTTCGCCACCGGCGTGGATTCGGCGCACCTGACCGAGCAGCGAGAGCGGTGCCCAGTAGTCCGGCGCACTGACACTGAGCCCGCGAAAGCCCTCCGGCGTGACACCCACGATTTCGAACGGCAATCCGTTCACCATGATGCTGCCCCCGAGAATGGCCGGATCGCTCGCGAATAGACGTGACCAGCCGCTGTGACTGAGCACAACGACGGGCCGGTTGGCGAATCGCTCGTCGTCAGCGGGCGTCAGCGTACGCCCCAGCGCCGCGTTGACACCGAGCACCTGAAAGAAGTTGCCGGTGACGAGCGTGCCAGCCATCATTCGGCCGTCGATGCGGCTATCGATATCGGGCAGCATGGCGAAGGCGTCGGAGAAGACACTGGTCTCGCGCCGCAGCTCCTCGTACTGCGGCCGCGTGAAACGCACGCGCTCCCCGCTCGAAGATCCCGACCGCGCGAACATCACGGCGAACAGCTCGCCGGGGTTCAGCACCGCATCGACGCGGAAAAGCAACGTGTTGAGAAAGGTGAAGACCACCGCGACGAGCCCTAAGCCAAGTGCCACCGTCGTCACGATGGTGAGGGCGGCCAGCGGTGCGCGGCGGAAGGTGCGCAAGGCGTAGCGCATGTCGCGCACGCACCCGTCGGCGAACGCGGTGCTGCGCGCGTCACGACACTGGTCGGCGGCCAGTGGCACGGAGCCGAAGCGCGCGCGAGCCCGGGTGCGAGCCTCGTCGGGGCTCAAACCGTTGGCGGCGTGCTTCTGCGTCTCGCGTTCGATATGGAACGCGAGCTCCTCGTCGAGCTCGCGTTCGACCCGGCGAGGAGCAACCCACGCGCGGAGCCTCAGTTTCAGATCGCGTAGATTCATGACGTCTTCATCCGGATGGGCCTGCCCCCATCCGCTCTCGCGCGGCGTCGCGCCTCGCTCCGGCCGCAGGAGCCTCGTGTCATGGTGTCGGCTGACGACAATAAAGCAGATTGGTGTCGGCTGTCAACACCAAGCCTGCCGCCGGATTCGAGGGCGAGCAGTTCCGCGCGCGGTCAACGTCCGCGAGGAGATCGTAGCGACGCCGGAGCAACTGCCTTGTAACCGAGAATCCCGCCTGCCTCCGGCGGCGGGCAGTCTACGGCGACTTCACGCGTCGGACGCTGTGGGACTTTTTGGCACGCGGTGCAGGAAAAGCCCGCTCCCAGGCTAAGGATGATGAAGAGAACCGGCCCACATTTCCCTGATGAGAATGGGACGATCAGCATGGTCTGTCCGTGCCACGCGCGTGTCCGTTTTTTGACCCCAACGATCCAGCCGAGTCCGAGGAGCTCGTAATTACCTCATCGTTCCGTCATCACCAGCGCCGTCTGCGAGTACTCGCGTCCGCCGGCGTTGAGGACCACCCGATACTCACCCGGCGGTACGGTTGCCAGGACCGTAGTGGGCCCGGGCAGCGGGAATACCGGCGAAGCCGGGTTCGCACCCGCACCCCCCCGGCCGCCGATGTCACCGAAGAAGCCTCGGCCGCGTCCGCCGCGCCCCGTCGTTTGCTCCGCCTCGGTCATCGCCCGCATCGACTGCATCGTCCAGCGCACGGTGTTGAGACCGGTCTTGCCGGGCGCAGTGGTCGTCTCCGCGATCCGTCGCGGTCACGTACGCGGTCGCCGCATCGTGATGCGACGCGATCACGCGGCTCACCCAATAGCAGGGTGCCAGGTGATCTTGTCGGTGACGTTGCTCCAGTTCTTTCCGCCGTCGCGGGTCAGCTGCACATTGCCATCGTCGGTCCCCACCCAGATGACGCCGCCGACCACGGGAGACTCGTCGACGGTCGTGATGGTCGCGTACTGGATGTTGCCGGT
>JACDBQ010000710.1 GCA_013694845.1 Acidobacteriota bacterium | reverse complement strand
TCGTGGAATAGATCCGTGATTCGCCTGGCCTTCCCTCCGTCGCGCGCGAGGGTCCAGAGGGACCCTTGCAGATCGATGACCAGACGCGACCCGTCGGGCGACGCCGCGACGGCCATCGACGTACCCTGGGACACGGTGACCGTGCGATCGGCAGGTGCGTTCTGCGGGGAGGGCGCGGCGCTGGCCAGAAGAATGGATACAGCGACCGGTAGAACACGCGTTCTTGCACACATAGTGAGTACTGCGCCTTGATCAGAGTTTAGACCTTGGATCACTGCCTATCTGCACGGACATCGGCCTCACCTAATTCCGTGCCTGTTGGGTTGCGCTGCATCTCGGACATAATGACCGCGCATGACGATCATCGACCCGCCCGGTCTCGCGCGACCGCGCGGCTACAGCCACGGCGTTGCGGCCTCCGGCCGGTTGCTCTTCGTCGCCGGGCAGATCGGCTGGAATAAGAACGCCGAAATCGTCAGCGGTCGCTTCATCGATCAGTTCGACCAGGCGCTGGCCAATGTGCTCGCGGTCGTGACCGCGGCCGGAGGCATGCCAGAAGCCATCGGCCGCCTGACGATCTACGTGGTCGACAAGTCCGAATACCTGGCTGCGCAGCGTGAGATCGGCCAACGCTACCGCGCGAGGATGGGCAGCCACTACCCCGCGATGACACTCGTCGAGGTCAAGTCACTGCTGGCAGCTGGCGCCAAAATCGAAATCGAAGCAACCGCGGTGATCGCCAATCCGTAATCCCCAATCAGACCCCTAGATCGTAGAGCTGTTCGAATTCCAAATCGAGGTCATTGACGACCTGCCACATGCACGCGAGGGCCTTCTTGACGTTGCGTTCCGCGCAAGGGGGCAGATCGTCACGCTTCGCCAGAGCTTTCAGTTCGCCGTAAATGTGTGCCAGCTCCGTCTCCATCTTGGTGACCGGGCGGCCGAGCAGATCTCGTTCAGGCATGATGTCCTCCGGCCGGGTAGGCGGCGACCGGCCGTTGGTCGACCAGCCGCTTGGCTTTCAGTTCGAATCGGGGCAGCGAGTTCGCGGCGGCCTGCTCCACCTTGAAGCGCAGGCCTTCGTGGGCATCGGCCAGGTCCCCCTGCAGCCGCCGGCACAGATCGTCCCAGTGATCGTGACGACCGGGCTTCAACTCCACCCGCACGCAGATTTCGTCGGCAACCCCCGCGCGCGTCAGCAGGATCTGGAACTCATCGACCGCGGCACACTCTCGCACGATCGATTCGACCGCACGCGGGTACACGTTGGTTCCGCGAACGAGTTTCATGTCGTCCCAGCGCCCCTGGATGCCCCCCTGGTAGATGTCCCCCGTCCGGCCGCAATCGCAGGTCGTGTGCGGGAGCTTCACGACCAGGTCGTTCGTGCGGTAGCGGATCAGCGGGATGAAGCCGCGCCCGAACGATGTCACCACCCGCTCGGCGCGATCGCCGTACGGCACCGCGCGATCGCCCTCGTACTCGAGCGTTTCCTCGATGAAGTGATCTTCGATGATATGGGTGCCTCCGGGCTGGCGCCGGCACTCGAAGATCATGATGCTGCCGACCTCGGTCATGCCTGCCGTGTCCCCGACCTTCGCGCCCCAGGCCGTTTCCAGCTGCCGCTTCACCGCCGGGATGGAACCGGCCGGCTCGCCGGAGACGACCACTTTGTCGACTGTGCTGTCACGCGCCAGGTCGATACCCATTTCGGCGGCCACCTGCCACATCCGAAGCGCATACGTCGGTGTCGAACACACCGTCGTCACACCCATGTCGATGATGCTCCTCACCCGCGACTCGGTCGTGGCGCTTCCGGTCGAGAGCACGAGACACCCGATCTTCTCGCAGGCGTAATGCGCCCCCCAGAACCCGATGAACGTGCCGTACGAGAATGCGAACAGGACGACGTCGGTCTGGCGCAGCCCGAATCCCCAGAGGCCGTAGGCCCACATCTCCGAGATCCATTCCCAGTCCTTGGCGCTGTCGAGCACGCGCAAAGGCGTCCTCCCGGTCGTGCCCGACGTCGTGTGATAGCGGATCGCGTGGTCAGGCGGAATCGTCAGGAGCGGCCCGAACGGCGGCGCTTCAGCCTGGGCGGCCATCCACTCGGCGCGGGTCATGAACGGGATGCGCTTCAGATCGTCGAGCGTGTGCAACTGGTCGGGGTGAAAGCTCGCGGCGTCCCAACGGCGCCGGTGAAAGGCGCTCTTCGCGTACGCCCACTCGCACATGCGCGTCAGCTTCAGGTGCTGAAGGCGTCGCAGATCGTCGCGCGAAAGCGTCTCGTTCTTCGGATTCCAGTACTCGGACGGGCGTCCCATCCTGCTACTCCTTGCCCAGCCCGGCGGATCGCTCCCAGGCGGCTACGAATTCGGGGTCTCGCTGCCGCAGCTTCTCGACGTCCACGCGCTTGCTCCTCGTCATCGCCTCGAGGGCGAACGGCAATGGTCCGAGGTGAACATAGTCTGCCATCTCCTCGAACCACTTCAGGCTGTCCATCGCCGCCTGCTGATACTGCTCCACGCGCGGACGGCGGCTTGCCTCAAACAGGGGAAGCGCGGCAGCAGCATCGGACTCCGTACCGAAGGCACGGGCCAGCATGATCGCATCCTCGAGCGCCAGCTTCGTGCCCGAACCGATCGAGAAGTGGGCGGTGTGCAGCGCGTCCCCGAGCAGGACGATCCGTTCACCGTGCCAGCGCCTGTTCCGCACGAGCGGAAAGTTCAACCACTTGACAAAGTTCTTCGTGAGCAACGGGTGTCCGTCGAGGTGATCGTGGAAAACCTCCTCGAGGAAGGCGGCCGTCCTTGCCGGCGGCATCTCTCCGAGCGCGGCCGTCCGCCAGGTCGACTCGCTGCACTCGACGATGAACGTGCTGGTGTGCTTGTCGAACTTGTAGGAGTGCGCCGCATACACGCCGGTCGGGTGTTCGACGAAGGTCAGCGTGAGGCCATGAAACAGTTTCGGCGTCCCCAGCCAGATGTACTTGTTCCGTCCGTAGTCCAGCGTCGGCTCGAACAGCCGCTCGTGGACTCGGCGGACGAGGCTGTTGGCCCCATCCGCTCCGACCAGCAGATCATGCGGCGGCAGCGTGGTGAGATCTGTGACCGGGTGGTGAAACTGGAGATCCACCCCCACCTCGCGACACCGGTCCTGCAGCACCCGCAAGAAGCGGATGCGCGCGATGCCCGAGAAGCAGTTGCCACGAACCGTGATCCGTTCGCCCCGGTGGACGACGTCGACGTTGTCCCATTTCTCGCAGGCGGCGGTGATCGCCTCGTACGACGGCGGATCGCTCTCGCGGAGGTAGTCGAAGGTCTGGTCCGAGAAGACGATCCCCCAGCCGAAGGTGTCGTCGGGGCCATCACGCTCGATCAGCGTGATCTGGCGCGATGGATCGAGCCGCTTCATCAGCAGTGCGCCGTAGAGGCCAGCCGGTCCGCCGCCAAGGATCGTTATTCGCATGGTCCGGGTGCGAGCAGGCGTCGTTTCCCGTCGCTGCTCATGGCGATGCCCGGCGCATCGAGTCCTTCGCGGTCCCAAAGCTTGCAGGTGACCTGTTTGTGCATCTGGTCGAGCCCCTCGCAATAGTTCGTGTAGGAGCATCGCCGGATCTCGTCGCCGCGACCGAGCCGGAGCTTGAGAAACCAGTCCGGATCCGCCAGCGACTGCCGGGCGGCGCCGATGATGTCGGCGGCGCCTGACGCCAGAATCGACTCCGCCTGGTCGAAGCCGTGAATACCTCCGGCGACGACGAGCGGGGTCGCGAACCCCGCGTCGCGGATCGCCTGCCGTATCCGGTGGGCGGGGACGACGTTCCTACCGAAGGGACCGGCTTCGTCGCCGAGGACGGTCGGCATGCACTCCCACCCGCTCGGTCCAGTGTATGGATACGCGGCCCAGCCGACCTTGGGCGGTTTCGCATCTTCGAACTTGCCGCCACGCGAGAGCGAGAGAAAGTCCATCCCGGCCCGCGCGAACTCCAGCCCGAACGACGCCGCATCGTCCACATCGCTGCCGTCTTCGATGCACTCGTCCCCAAGATACCGGCAGCCGACGACGAAGCGGTTCGAGACTGCGGCGCGGACGGCGCCAAAGACCTCGAGCGGCAGGCGGACGCGGTCCGTGCGGGTGCCGCCGTAGCCGTCCGCGCGCGTGTTGCGAGCCGACAGGAACGACGCCATGGTGTAGGCGTGAGCGTAGTGCAGTTCGACGCCATCGAAGCCCGCCGTTTCGGCG
>JACDBQ010000498.1 GCA_013694845.1 Acidobacteriota bacterium | reverse complement strand
CGCGCGCCAGGATCTCGCGTAGCCTGCGCCCATCGTGTTTCTTCCGTCCATCGGGTTTCGCGGTGAGGACGCGAGGGAGCTGGTCGAGGAACCGGCGGCTGGCCAGCGGCAGCGCCCGTTCGACCTTGGCGAATGCGCGTTCCGCATCGTCCAGCAGCGGTGTCCCCGCGAGTGTGTCGAGCAGGGTCCTGCCGAAGTAGAGTGCGCAGAGCTCCATCAGGCCAAGACCGGTGTCTTCGAGACGGCTGAATGGACGGCACCGCAGCTTCCACATGCTCGTGCCGTTGACCTTCTCGTCGTGGAGCGGGAACCCGGCGCGGCCGAGCGCGTCGACGTCGCGCCGGATCGTCCGCTGGTGTACGCCGCGTTCCGCCGCGAGCTTGGCGATCGCGATCCCGTTGCGCGCGCCGTCGATCGCGCGCAGAATCTCCCACTGCCGAACCAGCTCAGAGTTACGTGCCACAGGATCTCCTGTTGTTGGTGCAGCCGGTGAGGGCTGCTGTTTCTGCTCCGTCGAGGACGCCATACCGCCTCCCGACGGCGGGTCCTGTCGCCGGACAGCCCCACTTCGTGCTCGCCCCAGAGCGCTTGTCACGCGTGTGGGCTCCGCGCGAAGCGGGGCGGCCCCGTCCGGCGCCACCCGCCGGCGTCGGCACCAGCGTCCGCGAGGTCAAGCCGCAGTTGTCAGGCGCTGCGCGCCCGCAGACTGTTGACCGTCGCGCGGTAACAACGGAAACAGAGCTCGTGGTCGCGGTCGGCGCGGACCTCACCGCGGAAACGGAATCTGGCCGGCTGCGCCTCGCAGGTGCGGCAGGTGTGGCGGGGGAGGCGATGAAGACGACGCGATGCGCTGGGGGACATGCGGCTCTCCTTGTTCGATGCGCGCATCGTAGTGGGAGGCGTGACAGACCCGGTCATACGCTCTTTGTTCGCTTATCCTTCGGATCCGGCAGCTGCCATCTGCGCACGGTCCAAGTGACCTTGATCAGGTGGCATGTGGCCGCTAATCCCTAATCCCTAATCTCTAGCGAAACTCACCGCGCCGGCAGACCACGAGGGGATCACGCAGGCGATCCGGCGGCGACCGAGGAGGGCCTTGTCGTTGGGACGATCGATTACATGTCGCCCGAGCAGGCGCGCGGAGAAATGGTCGATCGCCAATCTGACCTGTTTGCGCTGGGGCTCATTTTCTACGAGATGCTCGCCGGCGCCCGGCCTTTCCGGGGCCGGAGTGTGGCGGAACGGCTGGGGGCGGTGCTGCGTGACGATCCGGTGCCGCTGCCGGGAAACATCGCGGGCCTGCCCCCCGACATCGAGATATTTCCGGCGGTGCCTGGAGAAGTCGCCCGACCGGCGCTTCCAGTCGGCAGACGATGTGGTGAGCGATCGAGTCGGTGGCGGCCGCGCGATCGGATGCCGCGAAGATACGGCCGGAAAGAAGACCGTCCCGATGGCGTATCGGGATCGTGGCGGCGGCTGCCGTGGCGATCGCGGTGCCGGCGGGCAGCTGGCTGCTTTCTCGAGACGAGCCGACGTCCTCGAGTGGTCCGCGTTCTTTCGCGGCGCCCCGCGTGACACCCTTTCTCGCGACCGACGCCATCGAAGCGCACCCGGCCTGGAGCGCGGGGGGGAGCCTGATTGCCTACGTGTCGGATGCCGCCGGCAACGACGACATCTGGATCTGCGATCCGTCGGGGAGCAATCCCATCAACCTGACCGCGGCGCACGGGGGCACCGACAGCATGCCGGCCTGGGCGCCGGACGGTACCCGTCTCGCGTTTTTCTCGGATCGCGACGGCGGCGGCATCGATACGATGAACGCGCTCGGCAGTGACGTTCGCCGGGTGCTCCCCGTCAAACCGGGCGTGCTCTACACCTTCAGTCTCACGTGGTCTCGCAACGGGGCGCTCCTCTACACCAACTTCGACAACGCAGGGCGGAAGCACGTTTACCGCGTGGAGGCCTCCGGCGCATCCCCGGCATGTCTGACGTGTGACGTGCCGACGACCGACGGCGGCCGGTCCAGCGAGCTATCCGCAGACGGTAGTTTGCTCCTCTACAAGTCGTCGGAGATCGGTGCCAGGGAACGCTCTTCGTCCGGCATCTCGCGTCTGGCGTCGTCACTCGCGTGCTGGACCAGGCGGACATGCCGCGCTGGTCGGCCGACGGCAGGCGGATCATCTTCATCTCATCCCGCGACGGCACGTCTGACCTGTGGCAGCTCGACGTTGACCCGACGACTGGCGCGCGCACAGGCGAGCCGGAACGATTGACCTCAGGGCTGGCGGTCAGCGGGTTCGCGCAGGCGCCCGACGGTAAGCAGATCCTCACGGTGACGCAGAAGAGCCATGCGCGCCTCTGGACGTTTGCAGCCACGGCCAATCGCATCGATGACCTCGCGCAGGGCGAGTAGTGGACCAGCGGCCAGTTCATGGACACGAGGGGACGCTGGTTGCCAGGCGGAGCCGGCGTGCTCTTCCAGTCGAATCGCCGGGGGAGCCTCGATGTCTGGACCCTTCCGTCCCCATCCGCGACGTTGCAGCGACTGACGAGTGGCTCCGGCACCGAGCATCGTCCGCGGGTATCGCCCGATGGAGAGTGGATCGCCTTTGATGTGATCGACAGTACCGGTGAGCACGTGCACCTGATGCGCCGCGACGGTACTGGCCTTCGCCTTCCGGACCCAGCCTGGCCAAAGCGATTCTCCATGACGTGTTGTGTCGACTGGTCGCCAGGCGGAGACCGCATCGCGATGCACGTGAATGGATGGACCAGTGCCATCGTTCGCCTGGATCGCGCGACCGGCGCTGCGATCGACACGCGCGAACTGGACCTGCCGGGCGGGGCGGACGAATACCACCGGTGGTCGCCCGACGGCGCGCTGATTGCCTATGAAGCCGTGACCGAGGGTAGCTGGGATCTCTGGGTCGCGAAGCCCGATGGCTCCGGCGCCCATCGTCTGACCACTCATGCCGGCAACGAGCGCAGTGCCTCGTGGCATCCTCGCCTGCCGTTCGTCTACTTCGGTGCCGATGACCGCGCGATCTGGCGCGTGCGCGTGGATCCATCCGGCGCAGCCGCCGCGGCGCCCGAACGCTGGCTGACGCTCCCCGGTCGCCTGGAGGTGGGCGGCGACCGGGTGGATTTCACGAGCGACGGCGGTCGGGTGCTCGTCACCGTGCGCGAACGCGCGAGCGATATCTGGCTCGTGGAGCTGCTGCTGAAATGACGCGGCGATGTTCGCCGGGTTGCGCGACTCGCAGCCCACAGCCCCGGGCCGCATCCGCCATGCGCCCGTCGTAGGTGATGAGCTCGAGGGCCGGATCGTCAATCGACAGTGCCGTCGCCAGGTGGATCGCGTACAGGGATCGCACGAGCGGCGGACCAAGGGCAGCGGCGCGGTCGAGAATCGCGGGCGTGAGTTCGACGAGATACACCGCTTCGAGCAGCTGCTCCACGG
>JACDBQ010000495.1 GCA_013694845.1 Acidobacteriota bacterium | reverse complement strand
GCGTCGGCCTCGCGACGGTTGGCGCCAGGCATTTCGAGGATACGCGGTGGGACGGACGTTGGAGGAACCCGAAGGACCGTGGCGACCAGGCGTCGCGCATTGTCGGTCGTATGCTCGCACGGACGGTAGTCGAGTGATTGATCCAGCAGCGGGCCCCCGCCTCCGGTACGGTAGCCGGCCGTCCACCTGGCGCCCGCAAAGGCGAGGACAAGGTTCGTCCGGACGTCGGGTTCGAAATTGATCGCGACGTCGTACCTGCGGGCGCGCCATTGGGTCGCAACGCGGAGCAGCGCCGGGAGCGATAACCCTGGAACACCTCGAGCCAGCCACGACGGATCAACCGTGTAAAACCGGTTGACACCCCGAAGACTGCGCGCGATCTGCTCATTCCAGCTTCCGACGACCAGGTCGATCTCGGCATCCGGTGCTGCGGCGCGCACGTCGGCGATCGCCGGAAGCGCCATCAGCAGATCGCCGATGCGTTCGAGTCGCAGGAGGAGTATCCGGGCCGGACTCGCGGGCGGCGTCCGATGGCGGAAGGGTCGGACCGCGGCGCCGAGCACGGTGAACACTGCGTCGCCGGCGGTGACGATCGTCCGCTCCGTGCGGTCATGGATCTGCAGTGCTGCCATGGAGACAGCCTTATTTTATCGTCACCCGGTCGAGCATCACTCCAAGGTCACGGTCGTCCTGTGATCCGAGCACCCGCGCGGGGTTCCACAGAGTCGACCGGAGCCGGAACTCGATCGGCTCGCTGCTCCGGGCGGCTCTCTCCGCGAGCGCTCGTGGAATGGCGAGGGCGTACGGACGAAAGCCTCCCGCAACGTCGACCCTTCCGAGCAGCTGGTCGTGAAGGAAGACCTCGACAATGGCGGGTGGCGCTGCGGGCGGGCGGCCGCCATCGCTCATCGTGACCGTCACCTCACGGGCTGATCGTGAGAACGTCGTCACCGAGACGGCGGACACGCCCTGGGTCCAGCGGAACGACCTGCCCTCCGACATTTCCTTCGCCCGAAATCGGAGGACGTGCAGGTCGTCGTTGGTGCCGACGTCGAGGTCGAACCAGCCGTCGGTGCGTTCGCGCGGATCGGTGAACTCGTAGAGTCCGAACTCGAACTCCTTCTGACGGACGTAGCGGGGGAACGCGTTCAACGCGGACTGATACTCCGGGACCTGAAAGCGATCGCTTGACCGCGCCGTCATCCCGTAGTTGTACGACAGCAGGTCGGTGCCGCCGCCGCCGATGAAGAACACCTGCTGGTAGCGCGTGCGCGCCCATTCGATGAAGGATGCGAACCGCGCTTTGTCAGGTCGCGCGGAGTTCAGCACCAGCACGTTTCGGGCGTAGATGTACGCGAGCGGCAGAGCAAATACGTGCGTGTCGCTCCCCGCATCACGTGACTCGACGACCACCAGGTCGTGGTCGCCGAAACGCTGCGCGAGTTTCTCGACGCGCGGGATCAGCCCCTCGTATTCGACGTGCGCCTGGAGCGGCCGGCTCACGCGGGCGAAGTGCATGCCGAGCAGGAGGAGGAAGGTGCCGCCGAGTAGCGGACGGATCACTCTGGCGCGCCAGCCGGCGCCGCTCCCTCCGACCGCCGCCGCCGACGCGAACAAGGTCAGCGCCGGCAGCAGCACCGGGAGATACCGTCGTGCGGCCCAGAAATGCTCCGGCACGATACGGAGCTTGTAAAACATGAAGAAGCCGAATACGGCGACGACGATGAACAGTGCCGGATCGCGCCAGAACGATCCCCGCGCAAACAAGGCGTAGCCGAGCAGCGCCGCCAGTACGGCCGGTACGGAGACGTAAAAGCCCGCGAACGTTCGGAGCGCGTAGGCATCCGCCGGGGCGAGCCGTCCTCCAGGATGCCGCAGATACAGCGCGTAAAGCGCCGCGCCACAAACAGCGGCGGCGATCGCCATGGGCAGGATCCGCACCATCACGGCCTGCAGTCGTGGACGGCGCAACGCGGACCACGTCAGGACGGCCGCGCCGGCGCTACCGACGATCAGCACGGCCCAGTGCCAGAGGGGCAGGTTGACGGCGAAGTCGATCGGACGGTGGGCATAAGCGCGCATCGGTCCCGCGTAATAGGCCACGGCGAGTACAAGGGTCGCGGAGAACACCACCAGGAACGAGCGTCGCGGCCCCTGTTTCACGAGGCCGCCGATCGTCAGGGCCAGGCCGACGCCGCCCACGGCGAGGACGGCATCGATCCGCAGGAAGAGCAGCAAACCCAGCAGCGCCGCGCTGACCGGGGCGAAAAATCGATCGCCGTCGGTGTGTGCGCGTGCGTTCGCGAGCAGGCCGGCGAACAGCAACGCTTGCATCACGACTTCCGTATTCGGGTACCGGGCGAACCACACCTGGATCACGTTGACCGCGAGCAGCGCGGCGGCGGCTGCCGCGGCCGTTCGTCCAAACAGGCGCGCGCCAGCAAAATACACCGAGAGCACCCCGAAGAGCGCCCACACCGGGGTGGCGTATCGCACGCCGTT
Source organism: Acidobacteriota bacterium (assembly GCA_013694845.1). Lineage (GTDB taxonomy): Bacteria > Acidobacteriota > Vicinamibacteria > Vicinamibacterales > 2-12-FULL-66-21 > JACDCA01. The sequence goes on along the minus strand of JACDBQ010000495.1, from coordinate 7,795 downwards.
CAACCCATTCACCCCGTATCCCACCGCCATCGATGCAGGCAGCAGATGGGGGAACTGGCCCACGACAGTGCCTGCGTCAGGGTCGCTGATCGGGAAGCCCATGAAGCGGATGCCGTAATAGTCGGAGCGGGGCGTGCCGTCGGGGTGCGCGTGCCTGGGAAAGAACAGGTCGCGCATCGGGATGGGAACGGCCGCAACGACAGGGTCCTCGATCAGCAACCCGCCGCGCTGTGCCAGCTGGACCCCCTCATTGACGTAAGTGCCCGGATCCTTGCCGCCGATGATGTACGCAGCCGGATGGAAGAATCGCCAGGCGCAGAGGATGGTCAGCGCGAGCGGCACCGCGACGCTCGTTGTCAATCCGGGTGTCGGCGGGCCAAGCCGCAAACGTCCGCGCCACAGCCCGATGGCGGCCGCAGAGATCCCCAGCTCGATCGCGAGTAGTCGTCCGAACGTGTAACCGCCGACGGCGGCCAGGCTGATGACCAGCGTCAGCGTGATGGCCGTGCTGAGGATGACGTGCCAGAAGAGCCGTTCCTCGATTGCCAGGCCGGCGCGCCGTTCGCGATCCAGCACGGGCGCGTGAAACAGGAGTGCACCCGGCAACCACCCGACCACCGCGAGTTGCGCCAGTTGCAGCGCCAGGTCCATCGATCAGGCCATCTGCAGCGAGCGCGTAACTCGCTCGACAGCATCGCCCGGCATCGAGGGATACAGAGGCAGCGAGAAAACCTGGCCGCACACGCGGTCCGCGACCTCGCATTGCTGCGGCTGCTCGGCGGCGAGCGCGGGCTGACGCGGAATCGGCACCGGGTAATGGATCAGCGACTCGATCCCGGCGGCCTGGAGTGCCGCCCGCACCGCATCCCGGCGTTCGCTGAGCACCGGAAACAGATGATAGACATGACCCGGATCGAGCTCCGGCGGCACCCACAGGCACGAGACTCCTGCCAATGCTGACCGGTACGTCCGAGCCAGCGCGCGTCGACGATCCGTCCAGGCCGGCAGATACTCCAGACGGGCCCGAAGTATCGCGGCCTGCATCTCGTCCAGCCGCGAGTTCACCCCGAACTCGGCATGGTGGTAACGGTCTGTCTGACCGCCGTTGCGGAGGCGCTTCGCGCGTGCGGCGAGGTCGTCGTCCTTCAGTGTCAACGCGCCCCCGTCGCCGAGCGCGCCAAGATTCTTCGTCGGATAGAAGCTGTAAGCCGCGGCGGCGCCAAAGCTGCCCACGGATCGCCCGCCGCAGGTTGCCAGGTGGGCTTGGCAGCAGTCCTCGACGACCGCCAGGTTGTGGCGCGTTGCGATCTCCATGATTGCCGGCATGTCGGCTGACTGGCCATACAGATGCACGGGCAGGATCGCCGCGGTCCTGGCGGTCACCGCGGCCGCGGCCGCCGCGGGATCCATTGTCAACCGCTTGCCGTCTATGTCGGCAAACACCGGACGCGCTCCCACCATCATGATCGCGAGGGCGCTGTATGCGGCGGAGAGCGGCGCGGTGATCACTTCGTCACCGGGACCGATGCCGAGGCAACGGAGCGCAATCGCGATCGCGTCTGTTCCAGTCCCCACACCCACGGCTCGAGGTGCGGCCGTGGCGCGCGCGAACTCTGTCTCGAACGCCTCCAGCTCGGGACCGAGTACGAACCAGCCGCGCTCGGTGACCCGATCGATCGCCGATCGCACTGCTGGCCCGTCCTCTCCCGGCGTCAGCTGCAGAAACGGGATCACGAGGCATCCTCGAGATAGTGGGGCAGGTGCGCGCGGTAGTACTCGACCGTGCGGCGCAATCCCTCTCGCAGATCCACCCTGGGCGCCCAGTCCGTCGTCGACCTGAACTTGGTGGAATCGGAGTAGAAGCTGCCGATATCGATTGCCTTTTTCTCGGCGGGCCACTCGACGAACGTCACCGATCCGGAGCCGGCGCACTGAATCAGCATCTGAACGAGATCGCGAAGACTGGTCGGTTCGCTGCCGCCGACATTGAAGACTTCGCCGTTCACCGCGTCGCTCGTTCCTGCCAACAGGAACGCGTCGACGACGTCGTCGACGTAGACGAAGTCGCGGAGCTGTGATCCGTCGCCGTAGATCTGGATCTCTCGCCCCTCGACCGCGAGTCGAATGAACCAGCCGATGAATCCCTGGCGGTTGTGTTTCACGAGCTGCCGGGGACCGTAGACGTTGGTCAGCCGCAGCGAGCACGCGCGGACACCGAACACGCTGTCGTAGACCAGGTGGTAATACTCCCCAGCGGCCTTGTTGATGCCGTTGATATCCGTGGGTCTCACCAGGTGGCGTTCGTCGACCGGCAGTGAGACGGGCTTGCCGTAGACCTGTCGGGTGCCCGCGTAGATCACCTTGGCCGCGGGATTATGACGGCGGCAGGCTTCGAGCAGCGTGAGTTGGGCCCGACAGTTGATTTCCAGATCCGTGTCGGGATCCCGCATGCTGTCGATGTGACTGACCTGCCCGGCCAGATTGAAGATGATCTCGCGGTCCCGCACCAGGTAGTTCATCGTGCTCGACTGCCGGACGTCGGCCACGTTGATGCGCAGCCGGGACTCGAACCCCTCGACATTGAACAGGTTGCCGCCGTAGTCAGGGATGAGCGAGTCGACCAGGAGAACGTCGGCACCCAGGTCGACGAGCGCGCGAGCGAGATTGCTGCCGATGAACCCCAGACCGCCGGTGATCATCACGCGGCGTCCATGGTAGGTGCTGTTCCGCGCTGGCATGGGTAAGCGCTGAATGTTAGCGGCCCATGGAGTTGAAGGCAAGGGCGTGCCGGTACGCCGACTCGAGTTGTTCCGCGGTTCGCGCCCACCCGAAGCGGCGTTGAACGAGCTCGCGGGCCGCTCGGCCGAGACGCTCGCGGAGTGCCTCGTCCGCTCCCAGGAGTGTGATCGCGGCCGCGATGCTTCGGGGATCCCGTTCAGGGACCACGACAGCCGTCACGCCGTTCTCCACGACCGCGCCGATCCCCCCGGCCGTCGTCGTCACGAGAGCGGTGCCGCTTGCGAGGGCCTCCATGACCACGTTCGGAAGGCCGTCCACATTCCCCGCATCGTCGCGCACCGAGGGCGTCACGATCACGTCTGCCGCCGCGAACAGCGCGGAGACTTCGTCTTGTGTGCGGGCGCCCAGGAAGCGCACCCGCTCGTGTACCCCTGCGGTCCGGGCCCGGCGCTGCAGCTCATCTCGCAACGAGCCGTCCCCTGCAACGGCGAGCACCGCGTGGGGTAGGGCCGCTACCGCGTCCACGAGATATGCGAAGCCTTTCTTGCTGACGAGGCGCCCGGCCGCTGCCACGAGTAAGGCCGATCCGGCGACGCCGATCCTGGAGCGGTGCTCGCTGCGGGCCGCGGCATCCGGCCGGAAGCGATCGGTGTCGACTCCATAGGGTACGACCTTGATGCGTCCGGGATCGGCGCCCAGGTGCACCGCGCGCGCGGCCAGGTCCTGACTGCACGCAGTGACGAAGCCCGCCCGCCGGAAGACCGCACGCGCGGCGCGCCGCGCCGGGGCGAACCGCTCGGCAACGAACACGTCTGATCCATGCAGGCTGATGACGAGCGGCAGCGCAGGCGCCGCCAGCGCGGCCGTCACGCCGCCCGGCACCACCCAGTGGGCGTGCATCACGGACGCGTGATAGCGCCGCGCCACCCGTCGCGCCATCCACCAGCCCGAGGCAAGGGCGAGTGGCGCCGCGATGTAGGCGCCTCCCCGCAAACGGGTGTCGGCATGCATCGCGGCGGCGTAGCCGAAGACGTTGAGCGCAGGTAGCGGGGCGTATCTGTAGAAATGAAACTCCACGCCCCGGTCGACCGGCGGACGTCGAATCAGCGGGTGCCACGGCGCGACGACGTGGACCTCGTGGCCGAGGGCTGCGATGGAGGTTGCGATCGGCTCCATGAACGTGCCGACGCTGTCCCCGGGGAAGCGCGGGTAGGAGGTCGCCACCATGACGACCACCAGGGGTGTGGTCATCCCCGGGATCGGAGCCGGAGCCGCCACGGCGTGATCAGCGACTCCACCAGGACTGCCCGGGATACCTTCGACTGCCCCTGGTGCCGCTCGACGAAGATGATCGGCACTTCACCGATCCGGCTCCCGTTCTGGGACGCGCGGTACAGCATCTCGACGAGGAAGGCATACCCGGCGGACGCCACGCGGTCGAGCGGGATTCGCGCCAGCGCCTCGCGGCGCCAGCAGCGGAAGCCGCTGGTGCAGTCGCTCGGGGAGAGCCGGGTGACCCCCTTGATGTAGCGGTTCGCGAACGCACTCAGGAAGATCCTGTGCAGCGGCCAGTTCACGACGCTCACCCCGTTGAGATAGCGTGAGCCGATCACCACGTCGAACTCCGCGGCCGCGGCGGCCAGCGCGGGAAGGTATTCAGGGTTGTGCGACAGGTCGGCGTCCATCTGAAAGATGAGCGCGGCGTCGGTCTGGAGCGCCCGGCGCAAGCCGTCGACATACGATCGCCCCAGCCCGCGAGGTCCCGTGCGGTGCATCACCTCGACCCGGCCCGGGTGTGCGGCCGCGAGTTGATCGGCAACCGCGCCGGTGCCGTCCGGAGACCCGTCGTCCACGACGAGGATCCGGAAGCCCTGGTGCGCGAGCACACCCGCGACGACCAGCGGCAGGTTGTCGAGCTCGTTGTACGTCGGAACGACGACCAGAGCGTTCATCGCGAGCCGACCCTCCCGGCGCGGCCGGCGAGAAAAACAGATGCGCAGACGATGACGATGGGATCGATCACGGGAATGCGGAAACGTTCCTGCGGAAAGAAGACGAGCCCGGTCACGACCACCGACAAGCCGAGCAGCAGCAGCGGTGTCGACGCTCCCCCGCGCCGGACCAGCGTGAGGAGACCGATGAATGCCAGCGGCGCAAGGACCGCGTAAGGGATCACCGAAGCCAACAGATACCTCGTGGAGTGTAGCGTATACGATGGCCCGACCGGTACGAAGGTGTAGAACGTCTTTTTCGCGAGGAGCGCCAGCCACCAACCCGGACGGCTCGCGATCTGGGCCAGCGCGTCGCGGTAGTACAGCGGTTCCAGTTCCGCGGCCGTGAGACCGGCGTGGGCCGAACGGAAGGCGATCTCGGCTTCCTTGATCGCGGGATTGGCGGCGAGATCTCCTTCGCCAATCGCCAGCGGATGGTTCCCGGTCCAGAACGTGACGCCTCCCTCCGACGCGACGAGGACGAAACGGCCATGTTCACGCATGTTGCGCAGCGTCCAGGGCGACACGACGACGGCCGCCGATACGCAGAACGCCAATGCCAGCGACCAGCGGTGCCGCCGGAGGAACCAGAGCGCCGCGATCGGCAGGAAGAACAGCATCCCCGGCCTGACCAGGATCGCGGCCCCGGCGACGAGGCCCGCCGCAACCGTCATCGCCCCGCCTCCACGAGGCGCACGCTCGGCGTCCGCCCTCTGACGCGCGTCGTGAAGGAGCGTCACACAGCCGAGCGCGATGGGCATGAACAGGGTTTCACTGAGCACGTACGAGGAGATCCAGATCAGGGGGGGATAGCCCGCGGCGATTGCCGCTGCGACCACACCGGCCCGCCCGCCCGCCGCGCCGAGCGCGATCGCACCGATCATCCAGACGACGATCGCACCGATCACCGCCTGCACGACTTTGACGCGGACCGGCGCGGCGCTCGTGTCGGCACGCGCGCCGATCGCCGCGAGGAACGCGGGATACCCGGGGGCGCGGTCGAACCGAGGTGCCGTGCCGGCCGCATGGTCCGGGGGGAGGCGCAACCCGTCTCCGTCACGCAGGCTCTGGGCGAGCGCCAGGTATTCGCGTTCATCGTGGGTCAACGGTTTGCCGGTCCAGTAAACGAGGCCGAAGGCCAGGCGCAGGAGCAATCCGGTCGCGGCCGCCGCGAGAATCAGCCGACGGGCGCGTCGGTCACTCATGCGCCGCTATTGCCGGCCTTCGAAACGAAGAGCGGAGATCTGTTCGGAGACCAGGCCGACGAGAAAGACGATGACCGAAAGGATGATCAGGAGCACCGACGAATTCGTCACATGGCTCTGCGTGGCGATCGTCCAGACCGCGTAGGCCGCGCCGAGCGCGAACGAGGCGGCGCTGATCGGCAGGAATATACGGAGCGGGCTGAAGATGGTGACGATCCGCAGAATGATCATCAGGAACTTCGTCCCGTCCCGTGCCAGCCGGATCTTCGACTGTCCGAGCCGCTGGCGCGCTTCGATCGGTACGAACGTCACGTTGTAGCCGGCTTTGATGAACGCCAGGGTTGTCGTCGTGGGGGTGGAGAACCCGTTGGGCAGGAGGTGCAGGAACTCGCGCAGGTGCTCGCGCCGGGCGCCGCGGAAGCCCGAGGTCAGGTCCGGTATCTCCCGCTGCGTGAGATAGCCGGCGAGGCCGTTCAGCGCCGAGTTGCCGAAACGCCTCGCGTGGGTTGCCTGCGTGCCTATACTCCTGGCCCCGACCACCAGGTCGTACTCCCCCAGTTGCGACACGATGCGGCGGGCGTCGTCCGGCTTGTGCTGGCCGTCGCCGTCGACGATCAGGACGTAATCACCGGTCGCGTTGCGGATGCCTGTCTTGACCGCCGCGCCGTTGCCTTTGTTGTACGGATGCCTGATGACCCGGGCCCCGGCGGCGACGGCGAGCTCCGCCGTTCTGTCGCCTGAGCCGTCGTCGACGACGATGATCTCGTGCCAGGCGTCCGCTGCGCGCAGTTCCGCGACCAGCGGGCCGATCGCTTCGGCCTCGTTGAACGCTGGCACGACGACGGAGACCGATGAAGGGTCGGCCACTAGCGGTCCTCCCCGCGCCCCGGCAATTCCAGCTTGCGCACGCGGTAGAGCAGGTCTTCGAGCAGCTTGCGGTTGGCGGAGATGACATCGGCGAGAAGACCGATGAGCAGCACCTGGAAGCCGACGATCAGAAAAACGGCGGAGAAGATCAGCGATTGCAGGAAGCGTGGGCCGAACGTGGCATCGGTGAAGTAGTTGTAGAGAAAGCGGCCCGACAAAAGGAGACCGACGCCGAAGATCGACAGCCCGATGTAACTGAAGACCTTCAACGGCTCGTACATCGCGTAGATACGGACGATCGTCGCGGACGAGCGCTTGACGTATCCGAACATGCTGTCGAACAGCCTCGATTCCCGGGTGCGGGGGTTCGTGGCGATCGGTACGTGGGCGATTGCCATCCGCCTCTTGCCAGCCTGAATGATCGACTCCAGCGTGTAGGAGAACTCGGAGACGATCGTCATGCGTAGCGCCGCCTCTCTGGTGTAGGCGCGAAAGCCGCTCGTCGTATCGGGAACCGTGGTGTTGGAGACCTGCCGCACCACCCAGCTGCCGAGACGCTGCAGCTGCCGTTTCTGCCATGACATGTGCCGCAACTCCGCGATGTTGCGGTCGCCGATCACCATGTCGGCTTCTCCCCGCAGGAGCGGCGCGAGCAGTTTCGGGATCTCATGCCCGCCGTACTGATTGTCGGCGTCGGTGTTGACGATGAAGTCGGCCCCCTGCTTCAGCGAGGCATCGATGCCGGCCATGAACGCGGCCGCCAGTCCCTTGTTCCGCGTGAGCCTGACGACATGATGCACGCCGGCGGCGCGCGCGACGTCCGCGGTGCCGTCACGCGACCCGTCGTCGATCACCAGCGTCTCGATGACGTCGATGCCCGCAACGGAGGTCGGCAGATCAGCGAGCGTCGCCGGCAGGGTGGCGGCTTCGTTCAGGCAGGGGATCTGGATGATGAGTTTCGTCACCGCGTGTCGTGGACAGCGTCGATTATGG